>NZ_JBFOCS010000073.1:0-84846 GCF_040907905.1 Aeromonas sp. s13
GCGTTGAAATACAGAACCCCCGATGCAGTACATAGGGGGTTCTGAGTAGAGAAATGCTAGTTGAAAATGTGTAAACCTATTTCAGGACTAGACATGACGCATCTCTTTTGATGGAAGCAGTGAAGAAGATTAACGGGGTTAAAGCACCATATGGCACTTTTCTCGTTCATTAATGGGTGGTCGTCGAGAAATTTTCAATGATGAAATAGCTGTTTAAAATCAATTGGTTGAGTGTTTTCCTTTGGGTTTTTTAACTCTTTTTGTGTTTTTTTTGAAAGGGAATATCCCGTTTGCCGGTTCTATTGCAGGTACCCGGTTGCGACAAATCGGGGATATCAGCAACATCCAACGACATCAAAAGGAACATGAACATGAATGTTAAAAAAAGCACTGCTATCGCCTCCGCCATGACCGGTCTGCTGGCGCTGGGCGCCCAATTTATCGCGGCGCCAGCCATGGCTGCCGATGAAAAGGAGAAGTGCTACGGCGTGGTCAAGGCCAGCAAGAATGACTGTGCGACCAAGAGCAGCTCCTGCGCCGGTACCGCCAAGGAAGATGCTCAGGGTGATGCCTTTGTGGTGATGCCCAAAGGGCTGTGCGAGAAGCTGGTCGGCGGTTCGCTGCAACCCAAGTAAGAGACATCGGGCAGGGGATGGCCAATGGGTCGCCCCCTGCATCTTCTCTGATTGGCGAAAGCGAGTCTTGCGATGAACCCTTTGATTGGTATCGGATTACGCACTCCCCATTACGATGAGATCCGGCAAACCCTGCCGGCAGTCGGTTGGCTGGAGGTGCACAGTGAAAATTACTTCGAACGGCACAGTCACGGTTTTCAGGTGCTCGCCGAACTGGCGCAGCACTACCCCGTCAGTCTTCACGGCGTTGGCATGTCCCTCGGTTCTGCCGACCCGCTCGATCCGCACCATCTGCAGCAGTTGTCGACACTGGCCGCGGCGATCAAACCGGTACGGATCTCCGAACATCTCAGCTGGGGCTGCATTGGCGGGCGTTATTTCAACGATCTGCTACCGGTGCCCTATACCCGCGCCTCTCTGCGCAACATGAGCGACAAGATCCAGCAGGTACAACAGACCCTGGGTTGCCGCATGTTGATTGAAAATCCCTCCTCCTATCTGCAACTGGCCGGGGAGATGAGCGAGTGGGAATTTCTGGCCGAGCTGCAGCAGCGCAGCGAGTGCGGCATCCTGCTCGATCTCAACAATCTCTATGTCAGTGCCTTTAACTACGGTTTCTCTTGCGATGAGTATCTGGCGGCGATCGATCTCGCCACCGTCGGGGAGATCCATCTGGCCGGTTATACCGAGAAGCAGCTGCCGGAAGGCTCCCTCTATATCGATACCCACAGCGCCCCTGTGGTGGAGCCGGTCTGGGAACTCTATCGCCAGATCTGCCGCAAGCAGGCCATTCCGACCCTGATTGAGTGGGACCTCGAGATCCCGCCGCTGCCGGTCTTGCTGGCAGAGGCGGCGCAGGCCTGTGCCATTCTGGATGAGGCGCGTGCCATGAGTGCACCACGGGAGGTGGCCCATGGCTGAACTGGCACAGCTGCAACAGCACTTTGCCGATGGTCTGCTGGGGGCGCCTGACGCCATTTCCCCTCACATCAGCTCCCGGCTCTTTTCTGCCGAGTCTGTGCTGCAGGTCTATCGCAACCACTTCATCCTGAGCCTTGGCGAGGTGCTGGCGAGCAGTTATCCCGCCGTCAAGGCTATGGTCGGGGAGGACTTTTTTGCAGCGGCGGCCCGTGGCTTCGTATTGGCCGAGCCGCTCAGGGAAGGGAGCGTCATGCACTATGGCGCCGGATTTGGCCAATGGTTGGCCCGCTTGCCGACTACAACTGGACTGCCCTGGCTGGAGGAGCTGGCTCAGTTCGAATGGCTGCTTGAGCGTGCCAGTCTGCTGCCGCTGGAATCACGCTGCTGGCCAGCCGAGCGTCTGGCCGCATTATCGCCGCAACAATGGGAGCGGCTGCGACTCTTGCCAGCTACGGATCTGCTGCTGGTTGCCAGCGATTATCCGGTGCTGGCCCTTTGGCAGATGGCGCTGCACTGTGGTGAAGCGGTGGAGGTGCTTGATGCCCCCGTCTGGTTGGCATTGAAGAAACAGCCAGATTGCCGGGTTGCGCCCTTGCCCCTGACGGCGGGTGAGTGGGCGCTGCTACAGGGTTGTCTCGCTGGTACGGCGCTGGTCGATCTGCTGGCGGCCGACCCTGCGGCCAGTGAACATCTCACTCGCCTGATAACCCTTGGTCTGCTGGTGGATATGGAGGTAATGCCATGATGGCAAACAAATGGCTGGCGCTGGCCAGCTCAAGTGGTGATTTGCCGCGCTGGAGCAGCGCTGGTGTGCTGTTGCTGGCGCGGCTGTGGGTCGCCTCGGTTTTTATCACTTCAGGCTGGCTCAAGCTGACGGCGTGGGATTCCACCCTCTATCTGTTTGAATCCGAGTATCAGGTGCCTCTGCTGCCCTGGTTGTGGGCTGCTTATCTGGGTACGGCGACCGAGCTGCTGCTGCCGCTCTTCCTGCTGGCGGGGCTTTTTACTCGCCCGGCCGCCTTGCTGCTGTTTGGCTTCAATATCATGGCGGTGATCTCCTACCCGACCCTCTGGGCGGGTGGCTTTTACGATCACCAGCTGTGGGGCTGGATGCTGCTGACCCTGATCATCTGGGGCGGCGGTGTGCTGAGCCTGGATCACTGGCTGACACGTCGCAGCCATTGATTTATCAGTGATTTCCCCAATGACAAAGAGCGCCACAAGGCGCTCTTTGTCATAATGACGGCCGGCGAAATTTCCCATGAGAGAAAAGGAGCAGCCAATGATTATTCGTCAGGCAAGGGCCGCAGATATTCCCGCAATGGTGGCGCTGCGCATGGAGCTGTTTTGTGAGGTCGGTGAGCTGGTGACGCCGCAGGCAGACCCGGCCTTGTGGCAGGCCACCCTTGACTACTTTACCCGGGCGATGAGTGAAGAGAGTGCTTTATCCTGGCTGGCTGAGGCCGATACGCAGGAGGGCGGCAAACAGATCGTGGCGGCAGGGACGCTGGCATTATTTGAACGGCCGCCCTATCCCGGCAATCTGGCGGGAGTGGAGGGGTACCTGCTCAACATGTATACGCGGCCACAATGGCGCCAGCAGGGGATCGCCACGGCGCTGCTCGATGCCATAACGGCCTTCGCCAGATCGCGTCAGCTGGGCAAGGTGTGGCTCCATGCCAGCGAGCAGGGGCGCCCTCTCTATGAGCGGATCGGCTTTGTCGCCAATCCGGCCTATCTGGAGTGGCAACCGGCGGTGGAATAAGGGTTTCAGCTCTGCATGAGTGGCGTTTGGTCGGTGAATTTGATTTACAGCAATAAATATGGCGTCAGATGGGATCGCGGCAACGCCGCCAACTATGCTGATGGAGCACGCCACCATTATCTTATTGATCCACTGCGTGGTTTGGCTATGGTGGGTGCCAGTCTGGAGGATACGTTTCGATGTTCAATAGCAAACTGAAAGCCGAGTTGCAGCAGTGCCAGGATCAACTTCTGGAACAGCAGGGATTTTTTGACGCAGTGCACGGCAGCGTGGCGACCATCACCTTTACGCCGGATGGCACTGTGCTGGCCGCCAATGATCTCTTTCTCAACGTGGTGGGCTTCAGTGCGCCCGAGGTTATCGGCCAGCATCACCGTATCTTTTGCGACAAGCTCTATGCCCAGAGCAGCGACTATCAGCAGTTTTGGGCGGACCTGAAGCAGGGGCGCTCCCGTACCGGGGTGTTCCAGCGCTTCAACAAACGGGGCGAGGCGATCTGGCTGGAAGCGACCTATTTTCCGGTCAAGTTGCGGGGCGTGGTGACCAAGGTGATCAAGATCGCGGCCGATATTACCGAGCACCACCTGCAACTGCTCAGCCAGCAGGCGGTGGTGACGGCGCTGGATCGGTCGCTGGCGGTCATCGAGTTCACCCCCGGCGGGGAGGTGATTGCTGCCAATGGCAATTTCCTCCATACCATGGGCTATACTCTGGCTCAGGTGCAGGGCAAGCATCACCGTATCTTCTGCGACGATCAGTTCTATCGAGACCAGCCTCACTTCTGGGATGAGCTGGGCCGTGGTCAGTTCAAGTCCGGTCTCTTCTGTCGTCAGAACAGTCACGGTAGCAAGGTGTGGCTGGAGGCGACCTACAACCCGATCCTTGATGAGCATCGCAAGGTGGTGAAGGTGATCAAGTTCGCTAGCGACATCACCGAGCGGATCAACAAGAGCGATGCGGTGCGGGAAGCGGCCATGTTGGCCCACGATGCGGCGCGGGAGACCCTGAACTGCGCCGAGCGTGGCGCGGGTCTGCTCTCCTCGGTGGTCGATACCTCCAGCCTGATTGCCAGCCAGTTGACTCACAGCATCGGTCTTATCAATCAGCTCAACGAGCAGTCGCGCAGTATCGAGGCGATCGTCTCCACCATCAGCAGCATCGCCGACCAGACCAATCTGCTGGCCCTTAACGCAGCCATTGAGGCGGCGCGGGCGGGGGATCAGGGTCGTGGGTTTGCGGTGGTGGCCGACGAGGTTCGCCAGCTGGCGGCCCGCACGTCTCTCTCTACCGACGAGATTGCCAAGGTGGTACAGAACAACCGGGAGCTGACCGCCAAGGTCACCTCCGAGATGTCTGACGTTGCCAGCAGCGCCGAGCTGGGTAAACAGCAGGTGGGTGAGGTGAACGAGGTGATGAGCGATATCCGCCGGGAGGCGAACAACGTCTCCAGCACCGTCTCTGATCTGGCCATCTGAACCCCCTGACTTCCTGTCATGCCGGGGCATTGACTCATATTTGAGCAGTCAGTGCCCCAATCTGAACCCCTCCTGTATCGTCCCGCCATTGTGAATTGTCCTCTTCTGGCCCCTTGATTAGGCTTGCCGCCTCATTTATTTCAGAGCAGGAACAGAACACGATGGCATTACAACAGAAGGGGCGGGCAATGGCCCTGCTGGTTATGGTCGCGAGCATGGGTCTGGGCGGCTGTATGGGGCAGATGGGGCTTTCCGGCATGGTCACCAAGGGCAACCTGAGCGTGGTGGATAACCGCTACGCTCGTGCCGGGGTCTTTATGCTGCTCTCCCCTGTCTACGGTCTGGCCGCGACCGCTGACCTGTTCGTCTTCAATACCATCGAGTTCTGGTCTGGCAAGAACCCCATCACCGGCAAATCTCCGGCTGTGGTGGACATGAAAGCCAATCCGGTGATCAAGGTGAACCAGCATCTGGATCCGGCCCTCAAGACGGTGCCGTTGGCCATGCTGCCACAAGGGGTGCGCGAGGTGGAGATCAGCTACCCGGACGAGCATACCGCCCAGATGGAGGTGCACTATCTGGATGGCCGCCGCAGCATGATGCGTGGCGAGAAGCGTGGCGAGCTGATGGATATCTACTTCGATGGCCGCTTTGTATCTACCCTGAGCCGCGCAGAGCTGGAAGAGCGGGCGAATCAGGGGAAGGCTGCTGCCTAAATTCAACTGAATCCAGATCGATCCAGCTTCAGATGGGGTATACCTAATCTGCTGGCAAAATCGCCATGATGTCTAAGGGAGTAGACTATGACGGTGAATGGATTGCGATTGGCGGAGTTGATTGGTTCTCTCAGTCATGCGCTCGATATGACTGAGGGGCAACCAAGAGGACACTGCATTCGCTGCTGCTGGATAGGTTCCCGTCTGGGGGAGCGGCTGGGACTGGATGCCCGGCTGCGCCATGATCTCTACTACACGCTCCTGCTTAAGGATCTTGGGTGCAGCAGCAATGCTGCCCGTATCTGCGAGCTCTATCTCACCGACGATCTTCACTTCAAACGCGATTTCAAACTGGTGGATGGCTCCCTCTCCGAGGTAGTCAACTTTGTGCTGGGCCACACCGGCTTGCAGGCGGATCTGCTGGGACGTTTTCGCAGCCTGTTTCATATCTTTCGCAACGGTGACCAGATTGCCAACGAACTGATCCAGACCCGCTGTCATCGGGGGGCGGATATTGCTCGCCAGCTGCGTTTCAGTGACGAGGTAGCCGATGGCATCCTCTCCCTTGATGAACACTGGAATGGCAAAGGTCGGCCCCTGCAACTGGCTGGCGAGGCGATCCCGCTCTTCTCGCGCATTGCCCTGCTCTGTCAGGTGGTGGATGTGTTTCACGCAGCCGCAGGCCCGGATGCGGCGCTCAAGGAGCTGCGCGAGCGCAGCGGCAGCTGGTTTGATCCGGCACTGGTTCGGGAATTTGAAGCGCTGGCCGACGAAGAGTTCTGGCAAGGACTGGCCGATCCCCGACTGACCGAGTGGGTGCTGGTCCACCCGGCCGGGCAAGGGGAGGTAGCGCTGGATGAAGATTATCTGGACGAAATCGCGGCGGCCTTCGGGCAGGTGGTGGACTCCAAAAGTCCCTACACCGCGGGTCACAGCGGCAGGGTTGCGCTCTATACCGACATTCTTGCCACCCAGATGGGGTTGTCCGAGCCGCGTCGACGCTGGCTCAAGCGTGGCGCTCTGCTCCATGATGTGGGCAAGCTCGGGGTGAGCAACGCCATTCTCGACAAGCCGGGCAAACTCGATGCACAGGAGTGGGCGGCGGTGCAGATGCATGCCGCCTACACCGAGGAGATCCTGAGCCGCATCGGCGCCTTCGAGGAGCTGGCACAAGTGGCGGGCGCCCACCATGAGCGGCTCGATGGCAAGGGCTACCCCAAGGGGCTGAAGGGGAACGAGATTACCCTTGAGACGCGCATCATCACCACAGCCGACATCTTCGATGCCATCACCGCCAAGCGCCCCTATCGCGGCGCTATCCCTGTGCCACAGGCGCTGGAGATGATGGCGGAGAATCTGGGCACCGCAATAGACCCTGACTGTTTTGCCGCCCTGCAAGCGGGTATTCAGGATTTCTCCCTCTACCTCACCACCGAGCAGCCGCTGGCCAATGCCAGTTAAGATTTGCTGCCTTCATGGCCCAAACGGCCAGTCAGTCAGCAAAACGCCCCGCCACTGCGGGGCGTTTTGCATTGGGTCTAGTCCGGCTGCTTGCGATGGGGCGGGGTGAGGATCAACCCCAGCAGGCGGCGCAGGTGGGTGAGCTGTTCTGTTAGCTGGACGTTGAGCCAGAGGTAGCCATTGATGGCCGCCTCGGTATTGGGCGGGAGCGATACCTGGGTCGCCACCTCGTGCAGGCGGGCGATGGCGGCATCCGCGCCGTGCCCGTCACCGGTTTGCATCATCAGGGCAAGCTGGTTGATCGCCTCCTCGGTGGCTTGATGGCAGGCGTGCAGTTCGCGGGTGCTCTGCATCAGGAAGTGGCTCTCACGATCGTTCCAGTAGGTGTTGGCCAGCATCTCTAGGGTGCAGAGGGTGTTGCGCATGGTGACCTGCACCGCATCAAACAGGGCGACGCTGTGGCGAGTCTCCTTGGCCGCCGGGGCCAGCAGGGCCCGCAGTTTGCCGGTCTGGGCCAGCAGTTGGGAGAGGTTGTGCTTGAGGCGCGGGCGCTCCAGCACATTGGGGGAGAGGTGAGTGTGATAGAGCCGCCCCGACTGCTGCAGGATCTGGTGCAGTTGCAGCCGCCAGTGGCTATAGGCCCGCTGGGGATAGATGCTGCAAAAGAGCAGCGCCAGCAGGGAGCCCAGCACCACGTCGCCGCTGCGCCAGAGGGCGGTATGGATATCACCCGGCTGAGCCCCCATGGTGACGCCGAGGGTGATGCCGATCAGCAGCCCCACATAGGGGCGCTTGCCGAGGGCCAGATAGCCGCAGAGGAACATGATGCATCCGCACCAGAGCAGGGTGAGTGGCAGGGAGTAGATCTCGAGATAGAGCGCCACCACCCCGCAACTGGCGCCGAAGATGGTGCCCACCACCCGCTGCAGGGCGCGGGAGAGCACATTGCCCCAAAACGAGATGGGGCCCATCACCACTACCAGGGTGATCAGCGGCCAGGTGCTCTCCGGCAGTTTCAGCTCGCGGGTCAGCAGAAAGGTAAGCATAAAGGCGAGCGCAATGCGCAGGCCATGGACGAGCCGGTAGCGGCCATAGACCAGCAGATCGAGTCGGGAGAGGGGGGCATCAAGACGCACGGTCTGCCTCCTGTCAGGTGGGTGACGGGGCGCCGTGCATCCTGCCGACGCCCCGTCGGGATTTAGGCCAGTCGTCCCTGCAGGGGATGGATCCAGACTCGCTCGCCAATGGCGATCCCGGGTTGGTCCGGTACGATTTCGATTAGGCAGTTGGCATCGGCCATGGAGCTCAGAATACCCGAGCCCTGTGGCCCTGTGGTGCGCACCCGCAGCTGGCCGTTGCGGTCCTGATGGAAGATGCCGCGCAGAAATTCGGTGCGCCCCGGGCGGCTCTTCATCTTCTCGTCTGCCAGTGCCGAGAGGCGCAGCGGCTGCCACCGCTTGCCCTGTAGGCGGGCGATGGCCGGCTCGACAAATTGCAGTACGCAGATCATCGCCGCCACCGGATTGCCCGGCAGGCCGAAGAAGGGGGTCTGCCCCAGCTTGCCAAAGGCGAGCGGGCGGCCCGGGCGCATCTGGATGCGCCAGAAATCGATCTGGCCGAGTTCTGCCAGCACCAGCTTGATAAAGTCGGCGTTGCCTACCGAGACCCCACCCGAGCTCAACACCAGATCGGCGCTGGCGGCGGCCTGCTCCAGCTGCTGGCGCAGGATGGTCTTGTCATCGGGAATGATGCCAAGGTCCATCACCTCGCAACCGGCGGCGCGGATAAGGGCCATCAGGGTGAAGCGATTGCTGTCGAAGATATGGCCGGGGGCGAGCTGCTCGCCCGGCGCCTGCACCTCGTCACCGGTACTGAACAGCGCCACTTTCAGCGGGGTGCGCACAGTGAGACTGGCTTGACCGAGTGATGCCGCCAGCCCCTGCTGGGGGGCGCCAAGCCAGGTACCGGCCGGGATGGCGACCGCACCTTTGGCGAGATCTTCCCCGGCGAGGCGCACATTCTGCCCTGCGCGGATCGGTGAGGTGACCGTGACCCACTCCCCTTCAATCAGCGTCTCTTCCCGCATCACCACGGTATCCACACCGGGGGGCAGCGGGGCGCCGGTCATGATCTGCACCGCCTGACCAGCCAGCACAGGTTCGTGGCGCTGCTGGCCCGCCAGCACTTCCCCCACCAGCTGCCAGCGACCGGTGGCGAGATCGTCGCTACGAAGGCCAATGCCGTCCATCGCCGAGTTGGCGTGGGGGGGCACATTGATGGGGCTTATCAGATCGGCGGCCAGCACGGCGCCGTGGCACTGGGCCAGCGGTTTGTCGCTGCAGGCGGTGCTTGGGGTGAGGGCCGCCAGAATGGCGTTGCGGGCCGCTTCGACCGACAAAAAGCCCTTGCCTGCCTCCTGCTCGCGAGTCTGACAGCCGTCAAGCCAGCTACAGACGAAGTCGGCGATAGCTTCAAGGTTGTTGATATCGAGTTGCGGTAGGGTGGTCTCTGCGGGCTGATCGCTGGCCAGCGCGATGATGTCGCTGTCTTCGGGGAAGAGCAGCGGCTTGCCAATTTCGGCGCGGTGCAGCTCGATTTTCGGGAAGTGTTCGTGCTTGAACCCCTCGACCAAGAGCAGATCGAGCTCTGTCTGATCGAAGCTGGCTAGCAGCTGGCGAAAGTCGGCTTCGGCCAGCTCGGTTTCAATGATGCGAGCATGACGGCGGCGGGAGGCGACCATCATCTGTCGGGCGCCCGCCTTGCGCAGGCGGTAGCTGTCCTTGCCCGGCTGGTCGATATCAAAGTCGTGATGGGCGTGCTTGAGCACCCCGATGCGCAGGCCGCGATCCACCAGCAGGGGGATCAACTGCTCCAGCAAGGTGGTCTTGCCGGTGCCGCTCCAAGCGGCGAAGCCGAGCAGGGGAAGAGTGGGGGCCGGGGTCATGAGGTGACTCCTTGTTGGGGGTCGATAGCCGGGGCAAGCAGACGGGCCTCGTAGGCGGCCAGCTCGGCAGGGCTATTGAGATTGATAAAGGCATCCGGCTGATCGGCAAAGCTCACCACCGCCATATTGTGGCGGGCAAACCAGATATCGATTTTGCGCTCACCCTCTGTCAGCGCGGCGGTGAGGGAGGGGAGCAGAGATTTGTGCAGCAGGGCGACCACGGGTTGCAGCCAGTCGCCATCGTGGGCAACTACCAGCTCGGTATCCGGGGTCAGGGCAGCGCGAAAGCGGCTCATCAGATCCAGCGGCAAGGCGGGGCCATCGCAGGGGACAAACAGCACCCAGTCGTGACGGGCTGCAGCAAGACCTGCCTGCATGCCCGCCAGCGGGCCGAGATAGTCGTTGTTGTCATCGCAGATGACCGGGGCCAGCGCCTGATAGCGGGCCTGACTGCGGTTGGCGTTGATCAGCACCTCATCTACCTGGGGGCGCAGGCGCGCCAAAACATGGTCGATAAGAGGGCGTCCCGCCAGTGCTACCCATCCCTTGTCTTCGCCCCCCATCCGGGTGGCGCGGCCTCCTGCCAGGATCACAGCTGATACGGCAACGGGATCAGAGTTGCTGTCGCTTTTTGAAGTCATGTCGCTCGATGATTTTTAAAGGGGTTGTCTCTTGCAGCTGGCCACGGGCGAGGGTCCATTGCCGCTCGCACAGGTCGGTCAGGGCGTTGCTCTGGTGGCTGATGACGACCAGGCCGCTGCCATGTTCCCGCAGATCTTGCGCCAATGCGGCCATCAGGGCAACCGAATGTGTGTCGAGATTGGCGGTGGGCTCATCCATCAGCAGAAAAGCGGGTTGCAGCGCCCAGGCGCGGGCCATTGCCAGCCGTTGCCGTTCGCCACCGGACAAAATGCTGATGTGCTCCCGCGCCAACCCCTCCAGCTCGACCCGGCGCAGCGCCTCGAACACCCGGATCTCGCTGCCGAGTTGTTTATCGAGCGCCCAAGCGACGTTGTCGTGCACTGTGCGATCGAACAGATAGGGGGTCTGGTGCAGATAGGTGACCCGGCCCGGCCCCAGATCCCGCTTGAGCAGCCGGTTGAGCCGCTGTTGCCAGCGCCCCGGCAGATTGGTGTGGCCGCGGGTGGGGGGCAGCAGCCCTGCCAGGATTTTGAGCAAGGTGGTCTTGCCCACCCCGTTGGCTCCATGCAGCCAGATGGCATCCCCCGGTGCGATGGCGAGCCGGTCAATCTCGAACAGCTGGCGTTCGCCAAAGCGCATCGTCAGCTGGTGGGCGGTCAGGGCCATGGGGTACTCCTGTTGATGCACAGTGGGGGCATGGTCAGTTCTTCAGATAGCTGTGGCCGCGACACGCCGTCAGCAGCAGGTTGAGCAAGAGGGCGAGGGTGAGCAGCACTATGCCGAGCGCTACCCCCTGGGTGAAGGCCCCTTTCTGGGTCTCCAGCGCGATGGCGGTGGGGATATTGCGGGTAAAGTGCAGGATATTGCCCCCCACCATCATGGAGCAGCCCACCTCGGTGACGATGCGGCTAAAGGCGCCGATGATGGCGGCCAGCAGGCCAAAGCGGCACTCGTGCATCAGGCCGATCAGCGCCTTGGGCCAGGAGACCCCCAGGGTCAGGGCGGTCTCCCAGGCGCGCCGATCGCTCTGGACAAATGCCGCGTGAGCCATGGTGGCGATCACCGGAAAGGCGATCAGCATCTGCCCCACCACCATCGCCTGCTGGGTAAAGAGCAGCTTCCAGTCGCCAAAGGGGCCGGCCCGCGACAGCAGCATATAGAGCAAGAGGCCAATCACCACGGTCGGCACCGATTGCAGGGTGTTAATGCAGGAGAGCCAGAGCCAGCGGCCGGGCAGCGGCAGATAGGCCAGGGCAAAGCCCAGCAGCAAAGCGGGCAGCAGCACCAGCAGCAGAGCGATGCAGGAGACGGAGAAGGAGACCCCCACCACCTGCCACAGTTCGGTGTCACCACTGAACAGCAGGGCGAGGGCCGCCAGCGTGGTATCGATCAAGGTCGGCATGACGCCTCTCTCTCATCGTGCAGGGCGAGGGCCGTCAATAAGGTCGTGTCGAGCAGGGTCGGCATCAGGCGCCTCCCTCAGCGAACCGGGGGAGGGTCAGCAAGGTCATCGCAGGGGTCAGGGTTGCCATTATTTCCCGTTGGCATCCGCTACAAACAGCGCCTGACCCGCCACCTTGAAGTCGCCGATCAGCTTCTGGCCATGCTCGGAGATCAGCCAGTTCTTCAGGGTGCGGGCCCCTTCGGTGTTGAGATCCGGGTAGCGCTTGGGGTTGACCAGGATCACCTGATAGGGGTTGAACAGGCGCTTGTCACCCTCCAGCAGTACGGCGAGATCCAGCTTGCTCTGGTAGGCGAGCCAGGTGCCGCGGTCGGTCAGGGTGTAGGCACCCAGCTCCGAGGCCATGGTCAGGGTGGGGCCCATCCCCTGGCCGATGGATTTGTAACCGGCAAACTCGGGTTTGACGTCAGCGGCCTGCCACAGTGTCTTCTCCTTGATGTGGGTGCCGGACTCGTCACCGCGGGAGATAAAGATCTGGCCCTTATCCTTGATGGCTTGCAGCGCTTTGGCCGCGTCATGCAGCTTGGCCAGACCCGCCGGGTCTTTGGCCGGGCCGACGATGACGAAGTCGTTGTACATCAGGTGCACCGGCTCGATGCCAAAGCCCGCATCAACGAACTTCTTCTCGGCAGACGGTGCGTGGGTCATCACCAGATCCGCGTCGCCGTTCTCGCCCATCTTCAGGCTCTGGCCGGTACCGGCCGCCATCACCTGCACCGGATAACCGGTCTCCTTGGTGAACTGAGGCAGCAACCAGCCCAGCAGACCGGACTGCTCGGTGCTGGTGGTGGTGGCGAGGCGGATCGGCGCTTTTGTGGCATTAGTATCCGCTTCGGCGTGGGCCGCACCGGCGATCAGCAGGCTGGTGGCGAGGGAGAGGGCAAAACGTTTGAGGCTGGTTTTTATCGTCATCGTGATGCAACTTTTTCAGGGTGGCTGAGGAGAGGGCAAGAGTAAGCAAGCAGGGTGCCAAACTGTTCCTTTGCCGCTGTATTCACGGTTTGCCGTTTAAAAACAGAAGCTTATTAGAATCAATTAGGTGAGCTTGTTATCGCTTTTAATAATTGGTGTTGGTGCTTTTGATACGGTAAGGACAAAATGTCCCACTAAGGTTCCGGTTACCGGGACATTCACCGACCGTACGTGCATCCGAGGTACTTTTTTCCATGACACTCCCTCCCAGCCGCTGGTCTGCCCTCTCCCTGCTTATCGTTGACGATGAGCCCGGCATGCGCAGCTTTCTGGCCAAGGCGCTGGCCAAGCGTTTTGCCCAGATTGAGACTGCCGCCAGCGTGGAGGAGGCGGAAGCCCTGCGCTGCCGCCTTCACTTTGACCTTATCATCGCCGACATCCGGCTACCTGGGCGCTCCGGCATCGAGTGGCACGAGGCCATAGACCCGGCCACTCGCCGCAGCGACATCATCTTCATGACCGGTTTTGGCGATATGGAGACCGCCCTCAAGGCGCTGCGCCTCGGCGCCAGCGACTTTATCCTCAAGCCCTTCAACCTCGATCAGATGGTGCAGGCGGTGGACAGAGTCATCGAGCGCCGCCAGATGGAACGGGAGAACCTGCTGCTGCGCCGGGAGGTGAGCAAGCTGTTCCCGCCCACCCTGATTGGCGACAGTGCCAAGACCCGCGAGCTCAAGACGCTCATCGCCAGAGTAGCCCCCTCCAACGCCGCCGTACTGGTGGAGGGGGAGTCCGGCACCGGCAAGGAGCTGGTGGCTCGCGCCCTGCATCAACTCTCCGGCCGTATGGGGGCCTTTGTGCCCCTCAACTGCGCCTCCATTGCGCCGGAGCTGCTGGAAAGCGAGCTGTTTGGCCACGTACAGGGGGCCTTTACCGGCGCCCGCAAGGGGCGCGACGGCCTGTTCCGGGTCGCCCATCAGGGCACGCTCTTTTTGGACGAGATCGGCGAAATGCCGCTCGCCATGCAGGCCTCGTTGCTGCGGGCGCTGGAGCAGAAGGCCATCCGCCCGGTGGGGGCCGAGCGTGAATTGGCGGTGGATGTGCGCATCGTCGCTGCCACCAACCGCAACCTCAAGGCCGAGGTGGAGGCGGGCCGCTTTCGCGAAGATCTCTTCTATCGCCTCAACGTGGTGGCGCTGCCGGTCGCCCCGCTGCGGGAGCGGATCGACGACATCCCCGCACTGGTACACCACTTTACCCGTCAGCTCACCGCCGAGATGGGGATGGGCTCCTTGAGCTGGACCCACGAGGATGTGGTGGCGATGCAAGCCTACCCCTGGCCCGGCAACGTGCGGGAGCTGCGCAACCTTATCGAGCGCTGCCTGCTGCTGGGCAAGCCCCCGGCGGATTACTGGCAGAGCAGCAAGCCCGCCGAACAGGGGGCGAGCGAGGAGGGTTATCCGCTGGCGTGGCCGCTGGCCGAGGTGGAAAAAGCCCACATCCTGCAGGTGGTGGCGAGCCATGATGGCAACAAGTCTGCCGCCTCCCGGGTGCTCGGGGTGGCGCGCAAGACGCTGGATCGCAAATTCAAGGAGTGGGCCATCGAATGAGGAAGGCTGACTGGATGGGGTGGCGATGAAACTGACCCTGCTCTCCCGCTGCATGCGCGCCCTGTTGCCCCGTTGCGTGCGCACCAAAGTGCGCTGGCGCCTGCTGCTGCTCACCTCGGTACCCATCATGCTCACCCTGGTGGGCATGATAGCGCTCACCCTCTACTGGACCCTCACCTACAGCTGGCAGAACCTGCTCACCACGGTGCGCAGCGATCTCGGGGTGGCCCACCACGCCATCACGGTGCAGCAGCAGCGCCAGACCGAGCATCTGGAGCATCTGCGCGATGCCTGGGCCTTTCAGCTGCGGCTGCGGGAATCGCCGGATCAGCTGCATGACTGGGTGATGCCGCTGGCGGCCAACTATGGTCTCGATTTTCTGCGCTTGCGCCGTGGCCCCGAGCTGGATCAGCTGACGGCGCAGGAGCGAGCCGCCCTCACGGCTGGACGCAGCGTCAGCCACTTCGTGGTCTGGTCGCAGCAGGAGATGCTCGCCCTCTCCCCGCAACTGGCCAAGCGGGCCGTGCTGTGGCAGCGGGATGGCACCAGGGTGGTGGAGAACAGGGGGCTGATCAGCCTCTCGCTGACCCCTGTGATGGGCCGCGACGGCTCCCTTTGGGCCGTGCTGGAGGGGGGTGAGCTTGTCAACGGCAGCACCCGGCTGGTGGATGAGCTCAAGGGGCAGGTGTTTGCCAAAAACACCCTGCCGGATGGCAGCGTCGGCACCGTCACCCTGTTTCTCGATGATCTGCGGGTGAGCACCAACGTACCGGTCAGCAGCAGCCGTCAGGTGGGCCGAGCGGTGGGCACCCGGGTCTCGCCGCCAGTGCGCGAACAGGTGCTGGGGCGGGGGGAGATGTGGGTTGACCGCGCCTTCGTTCACGACGCCTGGTATGTCTCGGGCTACGAGCCGCTGCTGGGAGCAAGGGGCGAGCGGCTCGGCATGCTCTATGTCGGTTTTCTCGAGTGGCCCATTATCCGTACCTACCTCACCAATCTGGTGGAGCTGGGCTCCGGCGTAGTGCTGCTGTTGCTGCTCTCCGGCCTGCTGGTCTATCGCGGCGCGCGGGATCTCTTCTCCCCTATCGAGCGGATGCACAAGGTGGTGCGGCAGGTGCAGGCCGGGGAGTCGGCTCGCATCGGCCCGCTGGCCCTCGACCCCGACCACGAGCTGGCCCAGCTCGGTCGCCAGTTCGACGCCATGCTGGACAGGCAGGAGGCGCATCAGCAGCAGATGGCCCGCAGCGCCGATGAGCTGGAGCAGAAGGTGGCCGAGCGCACCCAAAGCCTCGAGCTCAAGACTGCCGAGCTGGAAGATCATATCCATATGCTGACCGAGGCGCGCCAGCAGCTGCTGATCAGCGAGAAGCTGGCGGCCCTTGGCGAGCTTTCGGCCGGTGTGGCCCACGAGATCAACAACCCGCTGGCGGTGATCCTCGGCAATGTGGAGCTGATGAAGCTGGAGCTGGGGGAGGCGGCCGAGCCGGTCAGCGAGGAGCTGGCGCTGGTGCTGGCCCAGATCGAGCGCATTCGTGCCATCACCCGCAGCTTGCTGCAATACTCTCGCCCTGGCGACTACGAGACAGAGCCTGTGTGGCAGCACCTCAACCCCATCATTGAGGAGAGCCTGACGCTGGTGCGCTCCGCCCTGCGCCAGCAGCAGGTGGAGCTGGTGGCCGATCTCAGGGCCCAGCAGCCCATCGAGGCGGATCGCCAGCAGCTGTTGCAGGTGCTGATAAACCTCCTGGTCAACGCCAGCCACGCGCTGGGGGAGCAGGGGGAGATCCGGGTCGAGAGCCGCGACTGGGTCGATGAACTGGGTCAGCTGCGCGGGGCCGAGGTGCGGGTGATCGACAACGGCAGCGGCATTGAGGCGGCCATTATCGACAAGATCTTCGACCCCTTCTTCACCACCCGCGCTACCGGCACCGGTCTGGGGCTGGCCCTGAGCCACCGCATCATCAGCCGCTGGGGTGGGGAGCTCTTGGTGGATTCCACCCCGGGGCAGGGGAGCTGCTTTACCGTGCGGCTGCGCAGCCACGCCCTGCTGCCCAGCGGCAGCGAGCCCGCGAAACTGGAAGGGTGGCGCATTGCGCTCAATGCCGAGGGGCGTGAGACAAGCGATTGATGCTGTTATAAAAAAGGCCCGTGATAAAAACAGCCCGTCAACATGGTTGGCGGGCTGTTTTGTCTGTAGGTGAGTGGTTATTTACTGCGGGCTCCACACCAGCTTGCCGCTCTGGGTCAGGTCATAGCCGCCGAGGCGGGCCGCCAGCTCGCGCCCCTCGGGGGATTGCAGCCAGCCGATCAGCTGTTGCAGCAGGGTGCGAAAGAAGACCCCCTGCGGCATCACCAGATCGAAGCACTCCTGCGACAAGGGCATAAAGCCGAGGCCAAACTCGGTGGCGGTGCTCTGGGCGCCGGGCCCGACGTCGGCATCGCCACGGCTGATGGCGGCGGCCAGCTCCCGCTCGCTGTTGACCTCGAGGGTGCGCTCCAGCCGGGTCAGCGACTCTCCTTGCGTTTGCAGCCACTCTTGCAGAGCGCGCTGGCTGCCGGCCCCCTCCTGACGCATGGCCCAGCGCCAGTCGAGCGCCTCTTTTGCCTCTTTGGGTTGCAACCCCTGCCGCAGTACCAGCCCCTGCACCCGCCTGAATCCATGAACGATCACCCATTGCCGGTGGCCCTGATACTGCTGCACCAGCGCCGGGTGGCGCAGGTGCGCCTCCTCGGCCTGCCCCCAGTGGATGGCGCAGAGATCCACATGGCCGCGCGCCAGCATCGCCAGCCCCTGTCGGGTGCCGCACGGGGTGTAGCCCACCAGTGCCTGGGTGCCGAGCTGCTGGGCCAAGCGGCTGCTGGCGTAGTGCAGCAGCACATCGTCCGAGCCTGCCAGCAGCAGCCGGTCGTTCATCACCCCCTCGTGGCAACTGCCGAGCAGCCAGCGGTCGAGCAGGGAGCGGGGAAACAGCCACTTGCCGGTCGCCTTGGTGGCGGGGATGCGCGCCTCGTTGGCGAGCTGGTAGACCTTCTTCTCGTTGAGATCGAGGTATTCCGCCACCTGCTTGACGTTCATAAACTCGTTCATGGCTTAGTCCCGCATCCCGCGACCGGCTGAACCGGGCGCCAGCACCGGCGGCTTCTCGTCCAGCACCATATGGTTGTGGCCGCTAAATACCTCGAAATGGCGCCCCTTGGCGCGGGCAATCATGGTGATGCCGAGCTGACGGGCCAGATCTAGCCCCATCTGGGTGACGCCGGAGCGCGACAGCAGCACAGGAATGCCCATCTGCGCCACTTTGATCACCATCTCAGAGGTGAGCCGCCCTGTGGTGTAGAAGATCTTGTCGTGGCCACTCTCGCCGCGCATCCAGAGCTCGCCCGCCAGAGTATCCACCGCATTGTGGCGCCCCACATCCTCGACAAAGGAGAGGATTTCACTGCCGCGACAGATGGCGCAGCCATGGACGGCACCGGCCATCTTGTAGGTTTCGTTATGGGCTGACAGCGCCTTGAGCAGGGCGTAGAGAGTACTCTGTTTAAGCTCGGGCGCCGCTAGCACGACCCCTTCGAGCTTCTCCATCACGCTGCCATACATGGTGCCCTGACCGCAGCCGGAGGTGACCGTCTTCTTCTCCAGCGCCTTGTCGAGATCGTCGGCCTGCTGGCTGCTCACCACGGCGGCGGCCTCGCTCTCCCAGTCGACGATCACCGACTCGATGGCTGCAATATCCTCGATAAAGCCCTGATTTTTCAGATAACCCAGCACCAGTGCCTCGGGGCGCGCCCCCAGCGTCATCAGGGTTACGATCTCCTTCCAGTTGAGGTAGACCGTCAGTGGCCGCTCACAGGCGATTTGGCGGGTGTTCATTGTGCCCTGCTCATCCATCACCTCGACGGCCATGGTGAGCTGGGCGGCAGCATTGCTTTTGATAAAGGTCGGTGTCATGGGCCCCTCGCGACCGGTTGCCGGGATCTAAGGGGAGGGATACAGCAAGTTTTGTTCCAGAATATTGCTTGAATAGAAATACACATGAATATATTGAGCTCATCTCAATGTAAAATCGATAGTTACAACAAGTAATAGGGAAAATTATCTGGACAAAATGCTAAGGATTTATAGCATAATGACATTATTTGATGTTTAAGATTAGTAATCGGTTCTGGGGGGCGTATGTTATTTTCAAGGCGTAAAGGGCTGACAGTTATTCGTGACACAATTCAAAAGGATAGTATGGATGATGCATTAAGGTATGGATTATGGAATGCAATGCACCTACACATATGGGAAAAACTTCAGTATAACCACTACAATAGAACCTTAAATAAGGCTAATTTGTATGGATTATTTCAGCTTTATTGGCATGATTACTTTAAATATCCTTTAGATAATCTCCCTGGTTATTTCACCGATGCTCATGGTGAAATAAGAAAATACTTTTTCGAATGTGAATGGTATGAAGTATATGACTTTATTGAATTCACAGCTCAGAATTGTCCTGGTAATTTCTCAAAAAACTTTATTATTTTCTGTAACCATATTTTAGAAAAGGAATTATCTGGCTATCGCTTTGTTGGTGAACAGCTTACTGATATAACAAATGCTGAGGAGCTGGAGAGTGTTGATTTAGCGATAAATACTACAACAAAGTACACTGGGGCCAATAAACACTTACAAACAGCAGTCGAATATTTGTCTGATCGTAAATCGCCAGATTTCAGAAACTCAGTAAAAGAATCAATTAGTGCCGTGGAATCAATTTGTATGGCTGTGTCTGGTGATCCTAAAGCTACTCTGGGGGCTGCATTAAATACAATAGAAAATAAACATAATTTACATCCTGCTTTCAAGAGAGCACTTTCAAGTCTATACGGATATACCAGTGATTCTGATGGAATAAGGCATGCTTTGCTAGAGGAAAGTACAATAAGTTACAGTGATGCAAAATTTATGCTTGTTGCATGCAGCGCTTTCGTCAATTATGTATTGGGAAAGCTCGGCGAAACAAACTAATAAAATATATGCTATCTCGCATGTTGGGCGTTGGTGCTGAACGAAGTGAAGCCCAACGTTTACCACAGAATATTTCAAAAGCAATAATCGGATAGTCCGGTGTTATTCGATTATTGCGAGCCCTTCTGGTTAGGCTCTTGAGGATTGGTTTGACGCCGCATGTTGGGCTTCGCTGCGCTCTGCACCAACCTACGCCCGCGCCGATCCATATCCCGCACAACGCGCCAACCCGCAGCAATGCCTCCATCAACTACCAAACCTGCCTTGGCCCCACTCTTGCTATGTCTTATCCCATTGATGGCCGTGGCTGCCATGAATCTCCTGCCATGATCCGCCCCGAACGGGGTGGATCATGGGGGAGGGCGGCCCGGCAGAGACCTTCTGATGGGAGCCGTGACAGTGCAAGAGACAACCAATACCTTGCCCCCGCAGCGCTGGCTGCAACTGGAGTTAAAGGCCATCGACAGCCAGGTTGGCCGCTGGCAGAGCCGCCGTTTCGAGATAGCGGCGCTCCATCCCGCCGAACCCGAAGCTGCCGGCGCGCTGCCCCTTACCCTGTTTCGCGATGAGCGGGGGGATTATCGCTTTAACCTGAGCTCTGGCTCGCCCCGCCTGTTTGTCACCGGAAGCCGCGTGGACAGTGGCTTTGTGGCCGACGGCCTGACCCTGAGCCAGACCGTGGCCGCCGCCTATATGGATGGCGAGCGGCAGGTGCTCTCCTGCCCGCTGCCCGAAGCGCTGCAAGCCTGGGTGGAGGCCTTTATCGGTCGTCACGGCGAGCTGCTGGAGGCCCGTCGCAAGGGCAAAAAGGGCAAGGGGCGGGCGCAGGATCAGCTGGGTGTCGATAGCCAGGATCAAGCCAGCTGTGGCGCCGTTAAAGCCACCGGCCCCGATGGCCGCGAGCGTGGCTGTGACAGCGGAAATCGCGCCCATGAGTGAGTTCCTTAAGCGCTGGTCGTCTCGCAAGAGTGAGGCGCGCAAGCATCAGGCATTGCAGCCACGGGAAGAGGTTATCCCCGAGGCAGTTGCCGCCCCTATCGAAGGCAGCAGCGAAGCTGAAACTCCAGATACATCGCTGGATAGCCCCGTAGTCAGCACTGACAAGGGTAGCTGTGCCCCCCTTGCCGTTGAGGGGGCCGAGAGTGGCGAACCGCCGCTAACAACAGCCCAGCCGGGCAAGGCCAAACTCCCCGACAGGGAGGCGCTGCGTGCCATGTTTCGCAGCCACAAGCCGGATGGACTCGACGACTACACCCAGGATTTCAGCCAGCCCGAATTGCTGCCTGCGGCCCTGACCGCCGGGCTGCGCAACTGGCTGGTGGATCAGGTGATCGCCCCGGAGAGCGAATCGGCCAATCCGGCCAGCGGATCCGCCGAACCGGGGGCGGTTGCCAGCGAACCTGCCGCCGACGAGCTGGCTGATAACCATTCTCAAACCCACACCGATGATCGGGACATTTTGGTTTCCTGTGGTGGACAAAATGTCCCAACCAAAGGTGAGGGAATGGAACCCTCAGGATCCTGACTCCCTGTCAGTCACTTTTTTTCCGGGGGAGTTGGCTCGCCTCTTGCTCTCTTGGCTTACCAACAAGCGCCCATCCCATGAGGTGGCGCGCACAGGAGCGTATGTGAGCACTGAACAAACATTGCCAAATCTGACCCCAAATCTGACCTCAAATCTGGCCCACGGGGCGGGGGCGGCCGAGCATGACGCGCGCGCGCGCGCCTGTGCCCTGCAGCATACGGTCAAGACCGACAACCTGATCCCGGCCACTGTCTCTTATCAGAGTCAGGGGCGCCTGCTGCTGGTCGGCCCGGAAGATCGCATTCGCCGCGCTGCCAGCCTGCTGCCCGCCGAGGTGAAGCCCACCCTGCTGGTGACCGAAGCGGTCCACGATGCCGAGGCGGCAGATCTCGAAACCATTTTCGATGCCACCGCATCCCTCGCGGCCCTGACCCTGCGCGAACCGAGCCTGACAGGGTATTTGGGGCAGTTCCAGCTCACCGGCCTCAATGGTCAGGGTGAGCGGGTTAATCTGGCTGCGCTTTGCTTCCCACAACAAGGCTTTCCACAACAAGCGGCTGCTGTTAGTGAACAGCCACGCGAACCGCGCTTCGATCTGGTGGCCGATCTGGGCCGCGCCCCGCTGTTTGTGCTGGAGCGCCCGCCGGTCGGTTATCTGCATCTGGCCGATGACGCTGACTTGGCCGAACGGCTCGCCGAGCAACTCGCAGAACTTTGCGCGCTGACCGGTATCTTCGACAAGCCGCGCTATTTTCGTCTCGACCCCGAGGCCTGCGCCTTTACCGCCCGCGGCGTGCCCGGTTGCAGCCGCTGTCTCGATGTCTGCCCGACCGATGCCCTCAAGCCCATCAATGGTCGCATCCAGATCGATCCCCATCTCTGTCAGGGCTTTGGCAGCTGTGCCTCTGCTTGCCCGACCGGGGCGATTGCCTATCACCAGCCCGATGCCAACACCAGCGGCGACTATCTTTTCCGATTGCTCAAGAACTACCGGGAGGCGGGTGGCGAAGCGCCCCAGTTGCTGATCGCCGGTGAAAACGAGCGCGAATGGGTGGAATCTGAGCTCGCTTCTCTTCCCACCAACTGGTTGCCGGTCTGGGTGGAGGAGAGCGCGAGTTTAGGCATCGAGAGCTGGTTCGCCGCCCTCGCCTATGGCGCCAGCGCGGTACGCATCGCGCTCGGTGACGATGCCCCCGAAAGCGTGCGGGCGCTGGTTGAGCGGGAACTGGCGAGCGCCGCCGTGCTGCTGGCGGGCGCCGGTCTTGCTGCCGATCGCATTGCATTGTTTTACCCAGATGTCGAACAAGATAAGCCGCTCTCCTGTGAGCCAGCCGTTGCGCTGCTGGACAAGCCGCTCAAAGGGGACAAACGGGAGAACCTGTTTACCGCCTTCGATACCCTCTGGCAGGCCAACGAGGGAAGTTGCGAGCCGCTGGCGGTGCCCCACGGAGCTCCTTACGGCAGCGTGGAACTCAAAGAGTCTGACTGCACCCTCTGCATGGGCTGCGTGGCGGTCTGCCCGAGCCGGGCGCTGCATGCGGTGGGCCATGCACCGGGCCTCAATTTTATCGAGCAGGACTGCATCCAGTGCGGCATGTGCGAAAAGGCCTGCCCTGAGCAGGCCATCGTACTGGTGCCCCGCCTGCAGCCGGTGCCCGAAGCGCGCCGCGCCGTACAGAGCCTCAAGGTCGAAGAGGCTGCCTGCTGCATTCGTTGTGGCAAGCCGTTTGCGCCAGCCTCCCTTATCCGCCGCATCCAGCAGAAACTGGCCGGTCACTCCCACTTCCAGAACGAGGCCGCCCAGCGGCTGCTGATGTGCGAGGACTGCCGGGTCAAGGATGTGTTTGCAGCGCTGGCGGCGGACCCCGTCTCCCAGCTCAAGGTGTGAGGGCCAGTGATGAGTGAACAACATAACGAAAAGGCTGGCGAACTGACCATGACTGAACTGGAACAGAGCAGCGCCGATCTCTACGCCCTGCTGGCGAGCCTCTGGCGCGCCGCCCCCCGTGGCGAACAGCTCGCCTGGCTGCAAGGCCTGCAGGCCATGCCGGGCCCCTTTGCCAGAGGGTTGGGGCTGGTGCAGTTGGCGGCCAGCAGCCACCACGAGCATGAGCTTTCCGAGGAGTATCAGGATCTCTTTATCGGGCTGGGGCGCGGGGAGATCGTGCCGTTTGCCTCCTGGTATCTCACCGGCTCTTTGATGGAGCTGCCGCTGGCGGTGCTGCGCGCAGATCTGCAGTCCCTCGGTTTCGAGCGCCAGAGCGGAGTATGCGAGCCGGAAGATCATCTCGCCGCCCTCTGTGAGGTGATGGCGGTACTGATTGCCGAGCAGCACCCGGAGCGCAACCGCTTCTATGAACGCCACCTTGCCCCCTGGGTACTCGCCTGCTGCCGCGATCAGCAACAGGCGAAAGGGGGCAGCTTCTACCGGGCGGTCGGCGCCCTTGCCGAAGATTTCTTCAAGCTGGAAAACGAATTGCGCCTGCCGTTTGGCGCCTGCGTGGTGAGGGGCTGAACGCCCTTATCTGTGCATAAAACGCTGTGCATAACAAAACGAGCAGACGAGATATCCCATTGGACGCGAAGCTGGCGCGCAGGCGCCAGCAAGAACAACAACAGAGGTCACAAGAATGAGCGATGAACAGCTGAAAGACCCGTCCCGCCGCAATCTAATCAAGGGAGTTGGCGTGGTCGCCACCATAGGCGTGTTGGTCGGTGCCACCGGTCGGGTGGTGGGCAAAGAGGTGCTGACCCACGACACCGAGCCTGACAAGGGCTATCGGGAGACCCCCCATGTTCACGACTTTTATCGCACCCTGCGCGGCACCGACTGAGCCGGATCAGTGAAGGAGAACTCATGAAACTGACAAAACGTGCCGAGCTGCCCCAAGTGGGCGAGCAGGGCAATGAGGCCATTCGCGGTCAGGGGCTGACCCGCCGCGCCTTTATGGTCAACTCGGGTCTGGTGGCCGGTGGCGCCGTGGCCGCCGGTTGGCTGGCGCCGGCCATGATGCAGCGGGCCGAGGCCAAAACCGTCGCCGCCGAGGTGCCGGTCGAGGTGAAGCGCACCATCTGTTCCCACTGCTCGGTGGGCTGCGGTGTCTATGCCGAGGTGCAGAACGGTGTCTGGACAGGTCAGGAACCGGCCTTCGATCACCCCTTCAACCTTGGCGGTCACTGCGCCAAGGGGGCGGCCCTGCGCGAGCACGGCCACGGTGAGCGTCGCCTCAAATACCCGATGAAGCTGGTGGGCGGCAAGTGGCAGCGCCTGAGCTGGGATCAGGCCATCGAAGAGGTGGGCAACGAGGTGCTGCGCCTTCGCAAGGAGTCCGGCCCCGACAGCGTCTACTGGCTCGGCTCCGCCAAGCACTCCAACGAGCAGGCCTACCTGTTTCGCAAGATGGCGTCCCTGTGGGGCACCAACAACGTGGATCACCAGGCGCGGATCTGCCACTCCACCACGGTCGCTGGCGTAGCCAACACCTGGGGCTACGGCGCCATGACCAACAGCCTGAACGACATGCACAACAGCAAGTCGATCATGTTTATCGGCTCCAACCCGGCGGAGGCCCACCCGGTCGCCATGCAGCACATCCTGCTGGCGAAAGAGCGCAATGGCTGCAAGATCCTGGTGGTCGACCCGCGCCGTACCCGCACCGCCGCCAAGGCGGACATGTACCTCTCCCTGCGCCCGGGCACCGACGTCGCCTTTATCTGGGGCATGCTCTGGCACATCTTCAAGAACGGCTGGGAAGATAAAGAGTTCATCCGCACCCGCGTCTACGGCATGGACGAGGTTCAAAAAGAGGTGGCGCGCTGGACTCCGGCGGAAGTGGAGCGGGTAACCGGCCTCAATGAACAGCAAGTGCACGATGCCGCCAAGCTGCTGGCCGACAACCGCCCCGGCTGCGTGGTCTGGTGCATGGGCGGTACCCAGCACACCACAGGCAACAACAACACCCGCGCTTATTGCATCCTCGAACTGGCCCTCGGCAACGTGGGCAAGAGCGGGGCGGGCACCAACATCTTCCGTGGTCACGACAACGTGCAGGGGGCCACCGACTTTGGCGTCACCTCAGACTCCCTGCCCGGTTACTACGGGCTGGAAGAGGGCTCCTGGAAGCACTGGGCCCGGGTGTGGGATGTCGACTACGAGTGGATCAAGGCCCGCTTCGACAACAAGGCCTACAACGGCAAGTTGCCGATGAACAACAACGGCATTCCGGTCTCCCGCTGGGTGGACGGGGTGCTGGAGAACGCTGATCTCATCGAGCAGGGCTCCAACATCCGCGCCATGTTCTACTGGGGCCATGCGGTCAACTCCCAGACTCGCGGCCCGGAGATGAAGAAGGCGATGCAAAAGCTCGACATGATGGTGATTGTCGACCCGTACCCCACCGTCGCCTCGGTGATGAACGATCGCACCGACGGCGTCTACCTGCTGCCGGCCACCACCCAGTTCGAGACCTATGGTTCCGTCACCGCCACCAACCGCTCCATGCAGTGGCGCGACAAGGTGATTGAGCCTCTGTTCGAATCCAAGGTCGACCACGAGATCATGTATCTGCTGAGCAAGAAGCTCGGTTTTGCCGACCAGCTGTTCAAGCACATCAAGGTAGAGAACAACCAGCCACTGCTGGAAGACATCACCCGCGAATACAACCGCGGCATGTGGAGCGTGGGCTACACCGGCCAGAGCCCGGAGCGGCTCAAGGCGCACCAGCAGAACTGGCACACCTTCCACAAGACCAACCTCAAGGCCGAAGGGGGCCCGGTCAGTGGCGAAGTGTACGGTCTGCCGTGGCCCTGCTGGGGCACCCCGGAGATGAAACATCCCGGCAGCCATATCCTCTACGACACCAGCATTCCGGTGTCGGAAGGGGGCGGTGGTTTCCGCGCACGTTTCGGCATCGAGTATCAGGGCGTCTCGCTGCTCGCCGAAGACTCCTGGCCGAAGGGAAGTGAAGTAGAAGATGGCTATCCCGAGATCACTGCCGACCTGATGAAACAGCTCGGCTGGTGGGATGAGCTGACCGAGGCCGAGAAAAAAGAGGCCGAGGGCAAGAACTGGAAGACTGACCTCTCCGGCGGTATCCAGCGGGTTGCCATCAAGCACGGCTTCGTCCCCTACGGCAACGCCAAGGCGCGCTGCGTAGTGTGGACCTTCCCGGATCAGGTGCCCAAGCACCGTGAGCCGCTCTACACCCCGCGCCGTGATCTGCTGGCCGACTACGCCACCTGGCCTGATTCGAAGAGCCTGTGGCGCCTGCCGACCCAGTACGCCTCGGTGCAGGAGAAGGATGTCAGCAAGGAGTTCCCCATCATCCTCACCTCCGGCCGTCTGGTGGAGTACGAGGGGGGCGGTGACGAGACCCGCTCCAACCCCTGGCTGGCTGAATTGCAGCAGGAGATGTTCGTTGAGATGAACCCGGCGGATGCCAACGACGTCGGGGTGCGCGACGGTCAGGATGTGTGGGTCGAGGGGCCGGAAGGAGGCCGGGTCAAGGTGAAGGCACTGGTGACCCCGCGGGTCAAACCGGGGCTTGCCTTTATGCCGTTCCACTTCGGCGGCCACTTCGAGGGCAAGGATCTGCGATCCAAATATCCGGAAGGGTCTGACCCCTATGTGCTGGGGGAGTCGGTCAACATAGTCACCACCTATGGTTATGACCCGGTCACCCAGATGCAGGAGACCAAGGTCACCCTGTGCCGTTTTCGCAAAGTAGGAGCCTGATCCCATGGCCAGAATGAAATTCATGTGTGACACCAAGCGCTGCATCGAGTGCAACGGCTGTGTGACGGCGTGCAAGAACGAGAACGACGATGCCCTCGAGTGGGGTATCCAGCGCCGCCGGGTGGTAACCCTCAACGACGGCCTGCCGGGTGAGACCTCCATCTCGGTCGCCTGCATGCACTGCACCGACGCCCCCTGCATGGCGGTCTGCCCGGCCGACTGCTTCTATCACACCGACGACGGCATCGTGCTGCACAACAAGGATCTCTGTATCGGTTGCGGCTACTGCCTGTTTGCCTGCCCGTTTGGTGCCCCCCAGTTCCCGAAGACCGCCGCCTTTGGCGATCGGGGCAAGATGGATAAGTGCACCTTCTGCGCCGGCGGCCCGGAGGAGGATCACAGCGAGGCGGAGCGCCAGAAGTATGGTGCCAACCGTATCGCCGAGGGCAAGCTGCCGATGTGTGCCGAGCTCTGTTCCACCAAGGCGCTGCTGGCAGGGGATGCGCAGGTGATCTCCGACATCTTCCGCGAGCGGGTCGCCTATCGCGGTGCCCCTCATGCAGCTTGGGGGGCTGATGAACAGGCGCTCTATCGTGACGCCAGCAAACCTCACGATGGCAGAGGCAAGGGGCTCAAGCTTGGCAAGCAGGAGGATGGCCAATGAGACACTGGCTGACAGCGCTGCTGACGGCCTTGCTGCTGTTCAGCGCGCCCGGCTTCGCTGATGCGCAGAAAGAGGCGGTCGGCTTTGCCGGCGCCGATTACTGGCGGGCGGTGAAGGATGGGCAGGAGGGGGTGACCACCTCCCGCTCGCCGGAGCACGGGGTACTTATCTCGGTGCCGGGCCAGCTCTGGTTCGAGGTGAAGACCAAGTGGGTGTCGCCACTCGGCGCCATCGCCATCTTCGGCTCCTTGGCCATGTGCGGCCTGATGTACCTGGTGGTGGGGCAGACCAAGCTCTCCAAACCGCGCACCGGGCGCAAGCTCAAGCGCTGGAGCCGGCTGGATCGGGCGCTGCACTGGACCACGGCGGCCATGTTTCTGACCCTCTCCGGGTCGGGGCTGGCCATCATCTACGGCAAGTACTTCATCAAGCCGGTGGTGAGCCTCGGGGTGTGGGAGAACTGGATCTGGTTTGCCAAGGTGTTCCACAACTACGTGGGGCCGCTCTTCTTCCTCTGCCTGATGGGGGTGCTCATCAAGTGGTTCCGCCACAACATCGTCAACATGGTGGATGTGCAGTGGTTCATGAAGTTTGGTGGCATGCTCGGCAAGCACAAGGGAAGTCACCCCTCGGCGGGCTTCTCCAACGGCGGCGAGAAGGCGATCTTCTGGCTGCTGATCTGGTTTGGCGGCATTGTGGTGGCGACCGGGCTGTTCCTCGATTTCCCCATCTTCGGCCAGCTGCGCCGCCAGATGGAGTGGGCCAGCTTTATCCATATCGTAGGCGCCTTGATCCTTATCTGCGGTTTTATCTTCCATATCTACATGGGCCTGTTCCAGCTGGAAGGGGCGCTGGAGGGGATGGTGACCGGCGAGGTAGACGAGACCTGGGCCAAGGAGCACCACGACCTCTGGTATGAAGAGGTAAAGCACACCCTCGATGAGCCCAAGGCGGGCAAATCAAGCTGATGGTCGACAAAGAGTAAAGAGAAGGGGCGCTGCGGCGCCCCTTTTGATGGCGGGTCGATCGTGATGGCAAATTGATTGAGCGATGCCGCAAACGGCGATGGTTTTTTGGGCCACCTTGAGCAACAGTAACAGGGGTTCCATTCACACAAGGGATGACAAATGATGAGAAAAGCATGGCTGGCGGCGGTATGTGCATCTGCACTCTTCGGTGGTATTGCGGGCGTGGCGCAGGCGGCTGACGGGATCAAGACCCAGCAGGTGCAGTTCAAGAAGGGGGAGTCAGGGGCAACCATCAACGGCACCATTCAAGGTAGCCAGACCCTCGATTACAAGCTGACGGCCAACAAGGGCCAGAGCATGGTGGTGATCCTGACCGGCAAGCCCTACTTCAATATTCTGCCGCCGGGCAGCAAGGGGGAGGCGATTTTTGTTGGCTCTCGTGACGGGAACAACTTTGAGGCAACCCTGCCCGCCAAGGGCACTTATACCATTCGGGTCTACCAGATGGGGGCGGCCGAGAGCAGCAAGGCCAAGACGCCGTTCAAGCTGGAGGTGGGCATCAGCGGCTAATGCCAGCTGCTGACAAGCATCACAGAGGTGGTGGCCACAAAGGGCCGCCACCGTTGTTTTATCCCCTCTGTTTTTGCCTCGCCAAGGTCAATATTCCCCCCGGGCCAGCCGCTCGAAGTAGCGCTGATAACGTCCGCTGGCGATGGCCTGCTGCAACTGCTGATTGAACTGATCCCGCAGTTTGGCTGAATCCGGCATCTTGCGCGGGAACATCACGAAGCTGTCGTTGCGCAGAAAAGGGGTCTGACTGTGGGTGATGAGTGCCGCGCTGGCGGGGTCGAGCTGGCTCTGCAACTCGGCCAGACCGACTCGCAGCTCTTGCGGATAGAGGTCGATCCGCCCGCGCAGCAGCTTGCCGAAATTCTGCTTCACGTCGGTGACTTTCTGTTGGGTTACCTTGCCATCGGCCACCATCTTGTCCAGCTCGGGCCCGTAGCTGTAGGCGATATCGCCCCCGAGGCGCATGCCGACGATTTGCTCAAGGCGCTCGGCCTGCAGCTGCCGTGATTTGAGGGAGAAGAAGACAAACTGCTCCTGCAGCACCGCTTCGCTAAACAGAAAATCCTGCTCCCGCTCCGGTTTGTGCATCCAGACGGCGGTGGCATCGTAGAGCTGGCTGTTGGCCGCCAGCGAATAGACCCGACCCCAGGGGGCGAAGTGGAACTTCACCTCATAGCCCGCCTCCTTGAACAGATCGCTGATGAGGTGGGCCACTGGACCGTGCTGTCTTGACTGCTCGGAGACGAAAGGGGGCCATTCACCCACGATAATGTTGAGCACCCGGCCCGGTGCGGCGAGAGCCGATTGGCTGGTCAGAAACAACCACAGAGCAAGCAGCGGGATCAGGCGCATGGCAGAAAGAAGGGGGCGCAGGCTGGCAGAGGCGAGGGCATCAGGTCACTCCCGGCTGTGATGCGGTGAAAGGGGCTGGGTTGCCCGCAATGCTAACATGAGTCTCATTCCTTGCCGTGGATATTTGTCTCGCCGGGGTCGCCGGGCGCCTATTTTGGCCGCAGGGTATGCCCAAGCTCACAAAACCGATCGAGTAAACGTCATATGATTGATTTCATTATGAGTCTTGCTCTCCTGCCGAACGGCAATTTCACGTAAATCAAAGAGAATGACTATGGCTACCGGACAATATCTGCTGTGGAAAGATGCACAGGGACAGGATTTTCGCCCCGTTGCACTGACCGGCACTGATCTGCTTAACAATCGATACCTCAACAAGGGCACGGCCTTCACCGAACAGGAGCGGGCCGATTTTGATCTCGATGGTTTGCTGCCGCCTCAGGTGCAAACTTTTGAAGCCCAGCTCGAGCGAGTGTATGAGGGGTTCAAGAGCGCTTGCAGCGATATCGAGAAGTACCAGAACCTGCGTGCCCTGCAGGATCGCAACGAGACTCTCTTCTATGCCCTGTTGTCACGCCATGTGGAGGAGATGACTCCCTACATCTATACCCCGACCGTGGGCAAGGCGTGTCAGGAGTTCAGCCACCGCTTCCAGAAGCCGCGCGGCCTCTACATCACCCCGGACAACGTGGATGACATGGGCAGTCAGGCCCGCCACTTCGATGCCAAATCGATCCGCATCATAGTCGTCACCGACAGCCAGGGCATTCTGGGGATCGGCGACCAGGGGGTCGGCGGCATGGGCATCCCCATCGGCAAGCTGGCGCTCTATACCCTGGGTGCCGGTATTCACCCCGCCTGCTGCATGCCCATCGCGCTGGATGTGGGCACCGACAATCAGAAACTGCTCGATGATCCCATGTATCTGGGCCGCCCGCACAAGCGTATTCGCGGCAAGGAGTATGAAGAGTTCATCGACAAGTTCGTGCAGGGGGTCAAGCGCCACTTCCCCAATGCAGTGCTGCAGTGGGAAGACTTCAGCAAATCCAACGCCTTCAACAATCTGGCCCGCTATCAGCAGTCGCTGCCGTCGTTCAACGATGATATTCAGGGCACCGGTGCCGTGGTGCTGGCCGGTATCATTGGTGCGGTCAAGGTCAAGGGAGAGACGCTGGGCCAACAGAACTATCTGGTCTATGGCGCGGGGGCCGGCGGGGTCGGCGTGGCGGATCAAATCTGCGCGGGGATGATCCGCGAAGGGATGGATCCGCAGGCCGCGCGGGATCGCATCTACATTCTGGATACCCAGGGGCTGGTGTGCGACAACCGGGACGGGCTCGACGAGTACAAGCGTCGCTACGCCAAACCGGGGTTGCTGCTGGCGGGTTGGGATACCGAGGTGCCCGGCAAGGCCAATCTGGCCGATGTGCTGCGTCATGTGCCTATTACCGTGTTGCTGGGTACCAGTGGCTCGGGCGGCGCCTTCCAGGAAGAGCACATCCAGCTGATGCTGCAGCATTGCGAGCGCCCCATGGTGTTCCCGCTCTCCAACCCGACCGCCAACTGTGAAGCACTGCCGGAGGATATCTACCGCTGGAGCAAGGGCAAAGCCATCGTTGCAACCGGTAGTCCGTTCAAGGATGTGAGCTACGAGGGGCAGGAGTTTCGGGTCGGGCAGGGCAACAACGTCTTTATCTTCCCCGGTGTAGGTCTGGCGGCCATCGTCAGCCAGCTCCGCGAGATCACGCCCGATGTATTCACTACCGCCGCCTTTGCGCTGGCCGAGTGCGTGAGTGAGGTTGACCTGGCGAAAGGGGCCGTTTATCCCCGCATTCGCGAGCTGCGCAGCATCTCAGTGCATGTGGCGACCGCCGTGCTCAAGGATATCGTGCGTCGGGATCCCTCCCACCCGCTGATCGGTCAGGATCTGCAGCAGCATATCCTCAACCACATGTGGGAGCCGGTTTACCTGCCCTATCGTCGGGTATAACCGCGTATTCACCGCCCGGATAACGGATCGGTAAAGATGACAAGGGGGTAGCGCTGCTACCCCCTTTCATTCATCACCCGTGGCATTCACTAAGTTCGCAATGGCCGCCAGCGCCCTTCCTGATTGCGACAGGCGGTATCCTGCCACTGCTGGCTGGCCTTGCCGATATAGAGTTGCTCGCGATAGTCGCGACACCACTCCCCGCTGGAATGGCGGAAGGTGCGTAGCGGGGTGACGCTACCCGAGTGACGGTTAGCTGGATTGAACCAGGTGAGGCTTTGGCCTTTGGTACGGGTTTCCAGCGCCTTGGCGAGAGCCTGATTGGCCAGTTGAACATCTTCCTTATCCATTTGATGGTAAAGCGGCGGAGTGTCGACCGTGGCGCAGCCAGTGAGGCCGAGCAGGAAGAGTGGTAACAGATTGCGCATCATGGTTGCCCCTGTTGGCGAAAACCGTTGTTGAGCAGCGCCCGCTCCTGCTCATCGGTAAGCACTTGCTGGCGATCATCGACCGTGCCATCGCCCCTGAGTTTGTTGCCATTGGCATCGACGGCATCCACACCGTTGTCATCGATGGTGCCATCACCCCTGAGCTTGTTGCCATTGGCATCGACGGCATCCACGCCGTTGTCATCGATGGTGCCATCACCTCTGAGCTTGTTGCCATTGGCATCGACTGCATCCACGCCGTTGTCATCGATGGTGCCGTCACCTCTGAGCTTGTTGCCATTGGCATCGACGGCATCTACACCGTTGTCATCGACAGTGCCGTCACCTCTGAGCTTGTTCCCGTTGGCATCGACGGCATCTACGCCGTTGTCATCGACAGTGCCGTCACCTCTGAGCTTGTTCCCGTTGGCATCGACGGCATCTACGCCGTTGTCATCAACGCCATTGCCAAATCCGCGGCCACCCCCATGGCGTTCTCCCCCTGCATGTTTTTCTCCACCAGCATGCCGTTCACCTCCACCATGCTGCTCTCCGCCGGCATGCTCGCCTTGGCCGCCACTGTCATCGCTGCCCCCATCGCTGTCGCTGCCACCACCGCTGTTGCTGCCACCACCGCTGTCGCTGCCTCCGCCGCTGTTGCTGCCACCACCGCTGTCGCTGCCACCGCCGCTGTCGCTGCCACCGCCGCTGTCGCTGCCACCGCCGCTGTCGCTGCCACCGCCGCTGTTGCTGCCACCGCCGCTGTCGTTGCCTCCACTGTTACCCCCACTGCCACCATCGCCATCTTTGTTGTGAACGATCAGCTCATTGGCGATGTAGCTGTGGCTGCCATCGAGCAGCAGATTGAAGAGTGCGGTAGTGGGAGATGTCTCGATCCAGCAGAGTGACTCAACCAGCAGTAATTCCGGCTGGGATTGCAGGGCCAGATTGCCCGTCACCATGACAGGTGTCGGGCGACACATTATCTGCATGCCAGTAAATAGCGGCAGCACCGCCAGTTGCGGGTTTTCGGTTCGGGTCATGGCCGGTGAGATGGCCGCCCAGCCCCGCGTGGTCAGCAGAGGGTGCTCTGCGGTAAAAAATGGGGGCAGATCATTGATCCCGTAGAGTCTGCGCTTGCCCAGTATGACCCGTTCGACCGCCAGGATCCGGTTACTGCCGCCGTGCTGATCCAGCACCCGTTCACCGACCCGGAGCGTCTCTATGGGACGGGTGGAACCATCGGCCATCGTGATGCGAGTGCCGGCGATAAAGCAGGACTTGGCATAGGCCTGATTCATTTGCCACTCATTGTGGGCGAAATCATAACTGAACGGATTCGCAAACAGGGCGAGTGCGATGGCCGAGCCAATAAGCAATCTGCGCTGGCTGGCCTTGAATGGGGGCTGTGACATGGGGACTCCTTGTCCATCTTGATTCACAGGATCCAGTATAGAGCGCCCCCAAGCGGCGGCATTTTTGACTATGAACACAATAAACATGATGGAAAAACGATTGGCGTTCGTCACAATAATGCGTAAAATCGCATACTCGATGCTTGTAGCAACGAATCCCGCCTAAAAAGCCAGTTTCATGCCCTTCCCAAGCAGTAAAAGGTAACAAGTGACGTATTTGTGTTCATTTTGTGCCTTGGAAAAGTCTTGTGATAACTGAAAAGTGATAAATATCCCCATCAGTTATCAAAAAATTAAGGACATCCATGTTTTCCTTAGTCAAGCAAAGTGTCGCCGGGCTGCAAATCCTGTTTGTCGCCTTCGGTGCCATGGTTCTGGTGCCCCTGCTCACCGGACTGAACCCCTCCATGGCCCTGCTTGGCGCCGGTGTGGGCACCCTGTTGTTCCAGCTCTGCACCCGCCGCCAGGTCCCGATTTTCCTCGGTTCCAGCTTTGCCTTCATCGCCCCCATCATCTACGCCACCCAGACCTGGGGATTGCCATCCACCATGTTTGGCCTGTTTGCCGCCGGTTTCATGTATTTCATTCTGGCTGCGCTGATCCGGGCAAAAGGGATGGGCTTTGTGCACAAATTGCTGCCTCCGGTAGTGATTGGCCCGGTGATCATGGTCATCGGTCTTTCTGTGGCGCAGGTTGCCTGCAACATGGCGATGGGCCGTGCCGGTAGTGAGCAGGTGGTACCTGCGGGGACTGCGCTGACACTGGCCGGTATCTCGCTGGCTGTCACCCTGATTGCAGCAGTGTTCTGCAAGGGGTGGATCAAGCTGATCCCCATCCTGTGCGGCGTGATTGCCGGTTATGTCTCGGCGGTGTTCATGGGCCAGGTGAGTTTCGATGGCATGGTGAACGCCCCCTGGCTGGCGCTGCCCCACTTCGAAACCCCGGAGATCAACTGGGCTGCTGCATTGTTCATGTTGCCGGTAGCCATCGCCCCCTGTATCGAGCATATCGGTGGCGTGTTGGCGATTGGTGGCGTGACTGGCAAGGATTACACCAAGGATCCGGGTTTGCACCGTACGCTGGCCGGTGACGGCATCGGCGTCTGCTTCGCCGGTTTCATCGGTGGCCCACCCGTGACCACCTACGCCGAAGTGACCGGTGCCGTGATGATCACTCGCAACTTCAATCCGGTCACCATGACATGGGCTGCGGTGTTTGCCATCATTCTGGCCTTCTTCGGCAAGTTCAATGCGCTGCTTACCTCCATCCCCATGCCGGTGATGGGCGGTATCATGCTGCTGCTGTTCGGATCCATCGCTGCCATCGGTCTCAAGACGCTGGTGGAATCCAAGGTGGATCTGGGACTGTCACGCAATATCGCCATCGTCGCCGTGACTCTGACCGTCGGTGTCGGTGCGCTGGAGATGAAGATTGGCGACTTCGCGCTGGCCGGTGTTGGCCTGGCCTCTGTTGCCGCCATCCTGCTCAACCTGATCCTGCCTGCGCACTCCGAAGAGGGTGTGATGGACGCGGCCAAGGATTGAGTTCCACCAGACGTTCATCGTTGATTTGGAGAAGGCCACCTCGCGGTGGCCTTCTGTTTTTCGGGTATATCGCGCCACTTTTCGGCTCGGCGGAGCTCATCTGGAATCTAATTTGGAAGCAGATGAGGGGGTTAGCATTCTCATTTGACGTATCTCTTTTCGTGACCTTAGCTAAAGGACAGGTTTGGCTCTGAGGTCTCCTCGAGCAGTATGGGAAAATGGATGTTGGCGTTTTCTATCATTTCTCTCCCAGACCCCTGTCATAAAACGATGCGCTTTTTCTTTGCCACGGCGCTGTTGTATGGCAGAGGCTTATCCGCCCCACTCCGCATCCCCTCATGCTGCCCTGGCATGTTTCCACCTCGATTGGTTGTGAGCCTCCCTCGCCGGTTGCGTTTCGTTGCGCACAGGCAAAATCCGGATCTGTTTGCTGCTGCACATGGGTGGGCGGCGAGCCGTGAAAGCCGGCATGACCCCAGCGGGTCAGACGTGCACCGCCATCGGTAACGGCGGATGTTCAGGGATGAATGGCAAGCAAAGCGAGGTTGCAATGAACTATCAACTGCTGTGGAAAAGTGCAATTTTTTCAGTCTCTTCCATGATGGCGATAAGCGCTGTTCAGGCTGCGCCACTGAACGTGATGACCGAGGATTACCCGCCATTCAACATGCAGGGGGAGGGGGGCAAGATTGTCGGGCTGTCGACCGAGGTGGTCGAAGAGCTGTTCAAGCGTGCTGGAGTCGAATACAAGCTGACCCTGATGCCCTGGAAACGGGCGTACGAAGATACCCTCGGTACTCCCAATACCGCCCTCTACTCCACGACCCGCACTCCAGAGCGGGAAGCACTGTTCAAGTGGGTAGGGCCGCTGGTCAATAACAACTGGGTGTTTTTCTCCAGCTCAACAGCCAATATCACGGTCAAGTCACTGGAAGATGCCAAGCAGTATTCGGTGGGTGGCTATAACGGCGATGCGGCCGCCGAATATCTCAAGGCCCAGGGATTTGCCAAGTTGCAGCTGGCTGCCAACGATACCGCCAACGTGAAGAAACTGGAGGCGGGCCGCATCGATCTTTGGGCAACCGGCCAGTATCTGGCGCCTTATCTGGCCGGCAAGGAGAAAGTAGCTTCACCCAAGCCGGTCTTCGTGTTCAAGGAAACCCAGATGAGCTTGGCGTTTAACAAGGATACGCCCGATGAGCTCATCACCAAGCTCAACGAGATCCTCGCTGCCATGAAGGCGGATGGCACCATCGACAAGATCAATGCCAAGTACCAGTAACAGTACCAATAGCAAGTGCCGCTCAATGGCACTGCGCCGGCTGCCGTAAAACCGGGAGGAAACCATGGATTGGAAAAGTCTGACGTTCAGGATTGCCGTGTTGACCTCCCTGTCGGTGAGTCTGCTACTGGTGTTGTTTGGCGCTTACAACTACCACGCCGTCAAGGCGGAGAGCTACAGCAAACAGAGTGCGCTGGTCGAACAGGCCATCGGCCGGCTGCAGCTCTCCCTGCCCGGCCCGCTGTGGAATTATGAATCGGCATTCATCGAGGCATCGCTCAAGTCCGAGCTGGCGGCCGATATCCTGAGTGCGCTGCTGGTGGTCAACAAGGACAAGCTGGTTGCCGGGTTTGCCCGTGACATGGCGGGGAGCATTGCCCCCGTGACAGCCATGCCTGCCGATACCGCTGCCTATGGGGGATATGATCTGGTCTATGACGACAGTGGCCAGAAAAACACCGTGGCCCGATTGCTGGTGCAAACCAGTGATGCCGCCATTCAGGCCCAACTGCGCCAGCAGTTGATCACCACCGTCTGGCAGATCCTGGTGCTCGATCTCTGCATCATCGCGCTGCTGATGGTGCTGATTCATCGCAATGTGCTCAGGCCGCTTCATCAGATGAATCAGGCGGTGTTCGATCTGGCCAAAGGAGAGGGGGATCTGACCCGGCGTCTGAAGATCAGCCGCCAGGATGAGATGGGAGCGTTGGCCACCAACATCAACCACTTTATTGCCAAGTTGCAGGAGATGGTAGCGGAGATCAACGAGCTCTCTGCCGGTGTGTTGCAAACCGCCGAACTCTGTGACTCCCTCTCGGCAGATACCCGGGTAGGCAGTGACGCCCAGCAATCCGAGCTGGATCAGGTCGCTACCGCCATTACCGAAATGAGTCAGGCAGTGCAGGAAGTGGCTGGCAATGCGGTGAAAACCTCTGGCGCTACCGATGAGGCCAACCTCTATGTGGAGCAGGGTTACAATCTGGCGGGCCATGCCAATGAGGCCATCCATCAACTGGTGGGGGAGGTGGAGCGGGTCGCCACCCTGATGCGCACCCTTTCGACCGAGAGCAGCAGCATTGGCACCATCATCGAAGTGATCAACGGCATCGCCGAGCAGACCAATTTGCTTGCCCTCAACGCGGCCATCGAGGCGGCGCGGGCGGGTGATCAGGGGCGCGGTTTTGCGGTGGTGGCGGATGAGGTACGCACCTTGTCGGGCCGTACTCGCCAGTCGACGGAGGAGATCAGTGCCAGTATCAAGCGGTTGCAGCAAGCGACCCAGAATGTCGGGGCCGGAATGCAACAGAGTCAGGAGAAGGCATCCCGCGCCGGCATCGAGGCGGCAGATGTGCAGATATCGGTGGAGAAAATTAAAAATCAGGTCAGCCTGATCCGCGAGATGAACATGTATATCGCCCAGGCATCGGAAGAACAACACTCGGTGGCGGAGGCGGTCAGCCACAGCGTCAACCGGATTGCAACGCTCAACAGCGAGAGTGCGGCCAGAGTGGCACAGGTTGCCGAGGCCAGCAGCGATCTGCGGCAGTTGTCGGCCCAGCTAGACACCCTGCTCAAGCAGTTTCGGGTCTAGTCAGTTCACTTCGTCCCGTTGGATCATCCTGCGGGGCAGGTAAGGTTCCCTTTATTGTGAGGCGCAGCGAGATGTCGTGAGGGGCAAGGGGCCTTGTCCTGCAGCGTTTTTCGTCATGCCCATGTCACTGTTCAGCTGAGATTGGCGTGACCGCGATACGCGAAACTCGCAGCATCATGCTCTGCCCGATACGCAGTCCGACAGCGCTGGACGCATATTTTCATTTTCCCCGCTCATGCCTGCCTGCATCTATTGTGCCGCTGATCTCGACCCTTTAGAATTTCGTTTAATTACAGCGAGTCCTGAGCCGCCATCTGGCTTTATCAGGTGTGGAATCCCATCTTCTTCATGATGAATGCAAATAACAGGTGGTTGGTATGACGGGGGTTGCGCCAGGCAATAACATATCAGCCTATCACTTCGGTGATTATGTCTTTGATGTCAAAAGGCGAGAGCTGATCTTCTGTGCCGACAAGGACAACTTGCAAAGCGCCCGGGTGGTGCGTTTGTCATCGGCAGAGAGCCTCATTTTCAGCTATCTGCTCGATCACCATGACGAGGTGTGCGACAAGGATCTGTTGCTCGATATCGGCTGGTTGGGTCGCCCCATCAGCCCCAACTCACTGAACGTGGCCATCGCCAATATTCGTCGCCACTTCGCCTCAGCCCCCCAGACGCTGGATATCAGAAGTACCCCGAAAAAAGGGTACTCCCTGCATCTGAACTGCAAGATGAAGAGCTATTACGGCAAGGCACTGCCAACAGAGAGTGAGCCCTTGCCCGAGCCGATGAGCGAGCCCACGCCTGCAGCGGCTGCGCAGCCACCGTCGACATCACCAAGCTCCGACCACGAGGTCATCAAAGAGCCTGCTGCTCCCCGTTCTTTTGGTGAGCGCGCCAAACTTGCCTTTCTCAGCGGTATCGGGCGGCCAATGCTTGCAAGGGGCCTGATATACGTCAATCTGCTACTGGTTGTGCTGGTGGCGTTTGTCGCCAGCTATCTCCATTTCGAGTGGCTCCATGTGCACTGCACCGACTCGCCGACCGGCGTTGTTTGCCAGATGGAGGCACGGAGCGATGTGCCACCAGTCAAACCGGCATCGCTGGTGCTTGTCTCCGGCCACCAGGTTCGCGTGCTTTCCTATAAAGAGCTCGAAAAAACGCTGTAAGGGATCTCTGATGAAACGAACGCTGAAAAATACCTTGCTGCTGTTGCCACTGCTTGTCGTGCTGCTGTTTGTGGTCGGGATGTTTATCAACAGTCTGGGCTGCCATTACGACCTGAAAATGTCGGCCAATGGAGTCAACTATCACGGGGTGTGCCGCTGGGGCAAAATCACCGTGATCGAAGAGGAGGAGGCGACCAGGGAGAAGTGGCGGGTGACCGGTTTTCAACTTACCTTCTTCAACCAGCTTGTTTACCTCATCGACAGTCGTACCCAACTGCACGAATCGGGTAACGATGACTCCTATCTCAATGAGTACAACCTGATCCAGTCGCAATATGCGCTGGTCAACTATGCCTGGGTGCCGCTGACCGAAAACAAGGTGGCAATTTTCCAGCGCGATCCGGTGCACGAGGTCGTGATTGCCCAGCGAGATGGCTGGTTCGATCTCTACCGCTGGTTCTTCCCCCCGGCACCGCTGGTACCTGTTCAGCCGCAAAGCGCAGGTGCCGGGCGTCCCGCTAGTTTCTAAGCAACTTGCACCAGGGACCGGTGACCTCGCAGTGGCCTGTCTCATCACTGTTTTGCCAGCCCAGCCGATGGTAGAAGGCCACTGCCGCCGTGTTGCGGGTCGCAACCTTTAGCGAGCCGTGCGGCGAATCAGCGAGGCCACGCTCCAGCAGGGCGCGCCCTATCCCCTGACCGTGCCAGTCGCTTGACACATAGAGGTGATGGACGAAGTGATCGGGCTGCCAGATGGCGATAAAGCCGCAAATATTGCCCCCCTGCTCGGCTACCCACACCTGTTCACCTTTGGTCTGTTCCTCGAAATCCTCGAGTTGGAAACGGGCTGGATCGACCCAGTGAAAGGTGTGGCTGCGGCTTTTCAAAAACAGCCGAGCCAGTTGTGGAATGTCGTGTTCTTCCATGAGCCGGATCATGATGCCCTCCCGGATCAAGCCAATGTTCATTGAGGCAGCTGCACAGCGGCAGGTTAATCGATGCAAATGACAAGGGTGTGATTAAGCACTGTCCATTGTATTTGCCATGGGGCTATACTGCCGGAGTCCCTTGTATGGATGGCTTGAGGATCGCTGATTTATGGACAATAAACTGATTGAAGGCAACATTTTTGTTCCGGCGCACATAGACGATGTCTGGCACGCCTGGACTACCGAAAGCGGTCTGCGCAGTTTTCTGGCTCCCGAATGTTTGATGGTGGCCGAACCGAATGGTCCTTTCGAGATCTACTTCAGGCCTGATGCCCCGCTGGGTGAACGTGGCAGCGAAGGGTGCCGGGTCATGGCCGTCATGCCCTATGACCTGCTCAGTTTCAGCTGGAATTTCCCGCCCAGCCTACCCCATATCCGCCAGCAAAAGACCCAGGTTTGCCTGCGATTTGTGCCGGAAGGGCAGGGCACTCGCCTCTACTTCCTCCAGAGCGGTTGGGCCAATGATCCGGATTGGGATCAGGGTTATGCCTATTTTCGGGAAGAGTGGCTGGAGACCAGCCTGCCACGGTTGCAGTACCGTTTTACCCACGGTCCCATCGACTGGAACAATCCGCCAGACAAGGCGCAGTTGAAGGCGCTGGCCCAGTAATCCCGGATATCAGACATAAAAAAACCGGCCAAAAGGCCGGTTGAAACAGTTCAGGCTTGTCAGGTGACAAACGTATCCAGCGGATGAGAGTCGCTTTCCACTCCTTGTGAAGCACAACACTCTTGGTTACGTGCGGCTACTTTATGCCATTCACACTGAATCGAGGCTGAACCATGGATCATCCCGCCTCGTTCCCCTCTTCAATCAGATAGTGATCCCCATCGACTGGCGCAAGTAAGCGCCCGCACCGAGCAGCCCCGGCCCTTCATGGGTGATCAGGAACACCGGGATCTCCTTGAGGTAGGACTTGAAGCGCCCCTTGTCTTCAAAGGCGACCCGGAAACCGGAACCGGTAAAGAACTCCTGGAAGCGCGGTACTATGCCACCTGCGATATAGACGCCGCCAAAGGTACCCATATTGAGGGCCAGATTGCCGGCAAAGCGGCCCATCAGCACGCAGAACAGGCCCAGGGTGCGACGGCAATCGAGGCACTCCCCGGCCAGTGCGCGCTCGGTAATGTCTTTGGGGGCGAACGGTTCTGGCTCACGGCCATCGGATTTCACCAGCCCGCGATAGAGATTGACCAGGCCCGGGCCGGAGAGGAAACGCTCTGCCGAGACATGGCCCAATTCGCCTCGCATTACTTGCAGCACCGCATCTTCCTCTTCGGTGTTGGCAGCAAAATCCACGTGACCACCTTCACCCGGCAGGCTCAGCCACTGCTCACCCGCCTTGACCAGATGGGCGACCCCAAGGCCGGTACCCGCACCATAGATGGCGATGGGCTTGCCCGCTACCGGCGCGGCGCCGCCAAGCTGGATGCGATCCGATTCAGCCAATACCGGCACCGCCATCGAGACCGCAGTAAAGTCGTTGATCACTTGCAGGCGTGCCAGCCCGAGATTGCTCTGCATCTCGCTGATGGAGAACTCCCAGCTGTGGTTGGTCATGGCAACCCAGTCACCGTTGATGGGGCAGGCGATGGCGATGCAGGCTTCAGCCACCTGAACCTTGTGTTCCTCCAGATAGAGGCGTACCACGGCTTCAAGGCTGGGATGGGCCAGACCTGAGTAGGTCTTTGCCTGAGAGATAGTACCTGTGGCCAGCTCACACAGGGCCAGACGCGCATTGGTGCCGCCGACATCGCCGACCAGCGCATGGGTATGCTGCATAACAACTCCTTCGTTACAGGATGGGGACGACTCTAGTGTCCCGAGATTATTGTTGGATTATGACGGCCCATTCTATCCGAGCTCAGGCTTGCTCACTCGCCGGATCGATACAAACGTGCGCCTGCTCACAGTGTTGTTGCTTTGCAACATTTGTAAGCGCTTTCATGGCAAGGTGACGTTTTGTAACGAAAAGTACGAAATAATTAGAGATGAGTCATACTTTGTATGGCAGGCGTTAGTTGCGATAACCGCTTGTCTTGTATAGTCCTTAGCTTGAATGGAAACTTGCTTAGCCGTAGATTGAGTGCAAAGACACTGAAGCTAAATTACAAAAACGCCTGGTGGTGATGATGAATACCCTTGATAAAATTACGAACAACTTGGAAAGTTTCAGTAAATCAGAACGCAAGGTTGCCGAGGTGATCCTGGCGTCTCCCCAGACCGCCATCCACTCCAGCATCGCTGCTCTGGCCAAGATGGCCGACGTCAGTGAACCGACCGTCAACCGCTTTTGCCGCCGTCTCGATACCAAGGGCTTTCCTGATTTCAAACTCCATCTGGCCCAGAGCCTGGCCAATGGCACCCCTTACGTAAATCGTCATGTGGAAGCGGAAGATGGGCCTGATACCTACACCGCCAAGATCTTCGAATCCACCATGGCCTGTCTGGATGCTGCCAAAAACAGCCTGGATATCTCTGCCATCAACCGCTGTGTCGATATCCTGACCCAGTCCAAGAAGATCAGCTTCTTCGGCCTTGGCGCCTCCTCCGCCGTTGCCCGCGATGCCCAGAACAAATTCTTTCGCTTCAACATTCCGGTAGTGAGCTTTGACGATATCGTCATGATGCGCATGAGCTGCATCAACAGCAGCGAAGGGGATGTGGTGGTGCTCATCTCCCACACCGGCCGCACCAAGGCGTTGGTCGAGATCGCCGCGCTGGCTCGCGAGAACGACGCCACCGTGATCGGCATGACCGCCAAGGACTCCCCGCTGGCCCGCGAGTGCAATCTGGTGCTCTCCATGGATGTGCCGGAAGATACCGATGTCTATATGCCGATGGCATCCCGCATCGCCCAGCTGGCGCTGGTGGATGTGCTGGCGACCGGTTTTACCCTGCGCCGGGGGATGAAATTTCGCGAAAATCTGAAGAAAGTAAAAGAGGGATTGCGCGAATCCCGCTTCGAAACCCCGCACTCTTCCTGAACCGTCGGGGGCTCCGGCCCCCGACTGTCTATGCCACCCGCCTTGGTGTAGTATTGTAATTTAATAACAAAAACCACCCAGATGGTTTGTAAACGGGTGCATCGAGCCATGGGCTTGATGGGGCAGAATCTCAAGTCATATCAACTTCATATTGGAGTCTTTCATGCCTAGACGTACAAAGATTGTAACCACACTCGGTCCGGCTACCGACCGCGAAGGGATCCTCGAAGGGATCATCCGCGCCGGGGCCGACATGGTGCGGATGAACTTCTCTCACGGCACTGCTGAAGACCATATCCTGCGCGCCAATCAGGTGCGTGACATTGCTGCCAAGCTCGGTCGTCACGTCGCCATCATGGGTGATCTGCAAGGCCCGAAAATCCGTGTTTCCACTTTCAAGGATGGCAAAATCTATCTGGCCATCGGTGACAAGTTCATTCTCGATGCGGCACTCGGCAAGGGTGAAGGTTGTCAGGAGCAGGTCGGTATCGACTACAAGAGCCTGCCAGACGATGTGGTACAGGGCGACATCCTGCTGCTGGACGATGGTCGTGTGCAGCTGAAGGTCGAGCAGGTTGAAGGCACCCGCATTCACACCACGGTGACCGTGGCCGGGCCGCTCTCCAACAACAAGGGCATCAACAAGAAAGGGGGCGGTCTCTCCGCTCCGGCCCTGACCGAGAAAGACAAGGAAGACATCAAGACCGCTGCCCGCATGAATGTGGACTATCTGGCTGTCTCCTTCCCGCGCTGTGGCGATGATCTGCGTTACGCCCGCGAGCTGGCCCGCGAAGCCGGTTCCAATGCCAAGATCGTGGCCAAGGTTGAGCGTGCCGAAACCGTTGCCACCGATGAGGCGATGGAAGACATCATCCTCGGTTCCGATGCTGTGATGGTCGCCCGTGGCGATCTGGGTGTCGAGATCGGTGACCCCGAGCTGGTTGGCGTACAGAAGAAGCTGATCCGCCACTCCCGTCGTCTGAACCGCGTGGTGATCACCGCGACCCAGATGATGGAGTCGATGATCAATGCGCCGCTGCCGACTCGTGCAGAGGTCATGGACGTGGCCAACGCCGTGCTGGATGGTACAGATGCGGTGATGCTCTCAGCCGAGACCGCCGCAGGGCAATTCCCCATCGAGACCGTGACCTCCATGGCGAGCGTCTGTGTCGGTGCCGAGAAGCACCCGAGCCTGAACGTCTCCAACCACCGCATGAGCTACACCTTCACTTCCGTTGAAGAAGCTGTAGCCATGTCCACCATGTATGCGGCCAACCACCTGGAAGGGGTCAAGGCGATCGTGGCACTGACCGAGTCCGGCACCACGCCGCTGCTGATGTCCCGTATCAGCTCCGGTCTGCCGATCTTCGCCATGTCTCCCCACAACAAGACCCTGGCCTGGACCAATCTCTACCGTGGCGTCACTCCGGTGATGTTTGACGGTGACGAGACCAAACCGGTCTACGAAGTGTGCCGCGATGCGCTGGCCGTGCTCAAGGAGAAGGGGCTGCTGCAGAGCGGCGACATGGTGCTGCTGACTCACGGTGACAAGATGGAAACCGTGGGCAGTACCAACACCTGCAAGGTGATGATGGTCGAATAAGCCCGTCCGGTTTCACTGTGCTTAACAAGGCTGCTCCTCTTTGATGAGCAGCCTTTTTGTTAACCGCTGTCGGGCTGTGGCGGTATAAACAGGACTCAATGATTGCTTAACCGGATTCCCCTTCCGATAATGCGGGGGTGATTTTCAGCGGGTAGCCTGTTGTAGGTGGTCGCCCCAGGTAACCCAGACACTCGACAATACGGGAGTGAAAAAATGAACAAGCGTAACTGGTTGCTGGCCTTGTCACTGAGTCTGGCCTTCTCACCCTGTTATGCCGACTGGGCCAAGCTCAAGGCCGCAGCGTCCGATCTCGGAGCGGCAGTGAGCGAGACCAGCAAGGAGGTGTGGCAGGATGTCAGCGATTTCTCCAAAAAGAGCTGGGCTTCCATCTCTGCATGGGGAGAGGATGCCTTCAATACCGCCGGGGTCTGGACCGACAAGAGCATCGCGACCGGCAAGGAGTGGCTGAAGGCGGCCGACAAGGAGCTCAACGAGATGCTCAACCCCAAGACGGCGAAAGAGGCGAGGAGCGCGCTCAATACCATGGCCGACACTGCGCTGATCCGGTTGTTCAACGAGCAGCCATCAGCCAAGTTGTTGTTTGACAAGGCTTATGGCTATGCAGTGTTCGATTCGCGCAAGTTCTCCCTGATGCTGCATACCAATCAGGGGGCCGGGGTGGCGGTCAATCGCAAAACCGGCAAGCACACCTATATGAAGATGTTTGGAGCGGGTTTGGCGGCCGGGATTGGCGGCAAGTTCTATCAGCAGGTGATCCTGTTTGAAGACAAGGCCAGATTCGATGCTTTCGTGACCCAGGGGTGGGAGGCTACCTCCGAAGTGGGCGTGGTGGCCGGCAAGGAGAGCGCCGAGCTGACCGCCAAATACAATGGCGGCATGGCCATCTACCAGATTGGCGAGAAGGGCTTGCTGCTCGATGCCAATATCTCCGGCTCCAAGTACTGGATTGACAAGGAGCTGACTGAAACGAGCCGCTAATCCTGTCGTTATCGGTTGCTCACTGCACGCCATACGCTTGTCGTGATCTCGCAAACAGGCCCGCAGTGCGGGCCTGTTTGTTCTCTCTGTGTCAGTGGGCTGAATAGACCTGCCTGCCCTTGAACATGGTCCAGAGCACCTTGGTCTCCTTGATCTCTTCGCTTGCTACCTGTTCCAGATTGCGATCCAGCAAGATCAGGTCAGCACTCTTGCCCGCGCTGATGGAGCCAATCTCCTTCTCCCGTCCAATTACCTTGGCGGCGTTGAGGGTATAGGCCTGCAAGATGGCCTGACGGCTGATCTGCTCGCTGGCGGGGGGCAGCAAGCCAAGCTCCCCTTGACGAGTGATTGCGGTATACATGGCGAGGAAAGGGTTGGGGCTGGAGACCGGCCAGTCACTGGCGCCGGCGATAATGGCGCCGCTTTGCAGCAAGCTGCCTGCCGGATAGAGGCGGGCTAGCAGTGCCGGGGGCACTTTTCCTTCAAGCAGCAGGGTGGTCGCCACGTTTTTCCCGGCCCACAACAGTTGCATCGATGCGGCCACATTGAGTGGTTTGAAACGGGCAATGCTGGCCGGGCTCACCACCTCCAGATGGGTGATGCTGTGCAGCAAGCGGTGATCCTGATAGTGGGCCAGGGCATAGGCGATGGCATCGAGGGATTCACGGACGGCCCGATCGCCGATGGCATGAAAGTGAGCGATAAGTTGATGGGCATCCGCGGTGCGGATCAGCTCGTTGAAACGCTGCTTGTCCAGATCGTCCTTGCCGCTGTAACCGGGACGGTTGAGGTAGGGTTCGCTCAACTTGGCGGTCTGGGATGGATACTCGATGACACCATCTTGCAGGATCTTGATCCCCACCAGTTTAACGTCCGGGGCATCTTGAAACTGCTGTTGCAGCGCCAATACGTCATCAATGATGGCGGGTGATGCATGTATCCCCACCAGTGCCAGTGCGGACACATGTCCGGTCAGCTTGCCTTCCCGGGAGAGCATGCTGTACGCCGGCAGCAGGCCGGTATTGCGGCGATCCGGCTCGGCGTTGAAGATGGGGGCGAGGGGGCGAATGTTGCTGATAGGGTCCATCCAGGCGGTAATGCCCACCTGATTGAGTTGTTTGGCGGCAGTCATGATGGCACTGGCAATCGTCTCGTCGCTGACAGGAGGCAGCGCCTTGAGGATGGTATCCCAGCCGCCTTCCGAGGCAAAGCCATTGAGCTTGCCGGATGGGGTGAGGCCAAAATTGCCTTTCAGCGGAGCATAACGACCGGCAAGGGTGTCGGCATCAATGCCAGCCTTGCGCAGCATGGCCTGATTGGCCCAACCGGTGTGGGCATCCGAACCTGCCAGCACTACCGGGATCTGCCGGTATTGCGGGCCATTGAACACCTGATCGAGCAGGGGAAGCTGATGCCAATAGTCGAGGGAGACATTGCTGTATAGCTCTACATCGCCCAGTGTCAGGCGGGGATCATCCTTGCTGAGGGTCAGAAATTGTTGCACCTGCTCAACCTCACTCATGGCGTCAGGAAAGTTAACCGTCATCCCCTGAAAACCGGCAAATGCCGCATGAACATGGCTATCGATGAGCCCCGGCATCAGGTACTTTCCTTTCAGATCAAGACGCTTGGCATGGTTGCCGAGGCGGGCGCTGACCTCCTGATAGCTGCCGACTGCCACTATCTTTTTACCTTCAATGCCGACCGCTTCCGGGTGAGGGTTCGCCGGATCACCACTGTAGATGGTGCCGCCAAAGATCAGTGTCTGGCTCTGTGACTGGGCATTGGTGGCAGCGGGAAGCGTTACCAGCAGGCTGGCTAGAAACAGCGTTTTGATATTCATGGGCATGACTCCGTCGCTTCGGTGCCCGAAGGCACCGAAGTGGGTAAATGGAAATGAGGTATCGGCTTATCGGTTGATCAGCGGGATACAGATATCAAACACGTAATGATCCCGGTCGGGGTCCGTGCCTGCGTGATATTGCTCGTAACACGGACGATCGTCGCAGTTCAGCCCTTGGCCCACTACCCAGCGAAACGCCGTCTCCCAGCAGGCAATCAGTTGATCGCAGCGAGCGATAAACTGACAAACCGCATAGGGGCCCGCGGCGATGGTCTGGGTGGTTAACTGGCGCCCAGCGGGGATCTCTGGCCCCAGCTCGATGCAGACGTCAGTACGGCAACGGGTCTCATCGGTGATATCGGGGATATCCCAATAGAGACTCAGGGTACCCGCCGGTGTCATCGCCTCGTCTGAGGCGAACAGCGCGAGCAAATCCCGATGAGCTTGCTCGCAGGTCTCTTTGCCATAGGGGCCCAGGCGGCGCATGTACGCCACGCGCCGGGTGGGCATCTGCCTGACGCTAGCCCCCTGCAACAGACCCGGGTGTTCGGTGACCGGGTGCATGACCAGGCCATCATAGGTGTCAAAGGGAAGGGGATCGTTTCCAATCTTGCTTTTCCAGTTTCCCCCCTGCTGCTGGCGGTATTCCGAAGGGCTCATGGCGAAGTGCAGGCGAAAGGCCTTGGCGAAATTCTGCGAGCTGGAGAACCCGGCGGCCAGGGCGAGGGTGGTGATGTCGCTCTGGGGGGAGGCGAGCAAGCGACGGGCAGCGCGCTCCATACGCAGACGCCGGGTAAATCCGGCAATGGTCTCGCCGACCATCGTCTTGAAAATACGGTGGAAGTGGAAGGTGGAAATGGCTGCCGCTGCTGCGACCTCATCCAGGCCCGGATTGTCATCCAGATGGTGGCTGATGTAGTCCATCGCCTTGAACACGGGTTTGCGATAATCCAGAGCGGACTCCTTGCCAGCCAGCAAAAGTGGGCGTCAGAGTCGGATTTAATCAGAGCCACCTGCCGTTGTCGAACCCGTCCGGCCTGGTCTGGCCACTCATCCGCGTCGCGCTTTTAACGCATTGGCACTCTAATTGCTTGTTGCATGCCAGCGTCAATGATTTGTCTGGGGATGGAAAATGGAAATTAGTGCAAGCAGCCTGATGCAAGAGATGCAGGCGCTCAAGATCGAAGCAGGCGCAACGCCGCTGGCACAACCCGGTCGTCAGGTAACCTCCGACTTTGGTCTGCTGCTGCAACAGGCGCTTGGCAACGTCAACGAGCTGCAAGGGGCCGCCAATGACCTGCGTACCCGTTTCGACATGGGCGACAAGTCGGTGGATCTGGCCGAGGTGATGATCGCGGGCCAAAAATCGTCCATCGCCTTTGAAGCCACGGTACAGGTGCGCAACAAGATGGTCGATGCCTACAAAACCATCATGAACATGCCGGTATAAGCGACGCCAATAAACCATGACGACTGAACATCATGAACATGTCAGCAATAAGGACATAAATCGTGGCTACTGACCAAAACGGCGATCTGCTGATAAACGATGAGGGCACCGCCGCCCTCGATGAAAATGAGCAGAAGAGTTCGGCGCTGGGCTTCCTGTCCAACACCGATGTGCTGCGGCAAATCACCCTGATCCTGGGGCTTGCCATCTGTCTGGCCATTGCGGTGTTTATCCTGCTGTGGGGCAAGGAGCCGGATATGCGTCCCCTCGGCACCTACACCACCCAGGAGCTGGTGAAGACTCTCGATTTCCTCGATCAGCAGAAGATCCCCTACGAGGTGGATGGCAAGAGCGTGCTGGTCAACGCCGAAAGTTACCCCACTATCCAGTTGGCCCTGACCCGTGCCGGTCTTGCCAATGCCACCGATAGCAACATCGGTGGTGAAGATATCCTGCTGAAAGATTCCAGTTTCGGCGTCAGCCAGCGGATGGAGAGTGAACGTCTGAAGCTGAGCCGCGAGCGCCAGCTGGCGAGCGCCATCGAGCAGTTCCAGAATGTGGCCAAGGCCCAGGTGCTGCTGGCTATCCCGAAAGACAACGTGTTTGCCCGCAACGAACGCAAACCCAGTGCCACCGTGGTGCTCAACCTGAAAGGGGCGGCGCTGGGGCAGGGGGAGGTGGACTCCATCGTCGATATGGTGGCTTCCGCCGTACATGGCCTTGAGCCGACCCGCGTCACCGTCACCGACCAGAATGGCCGCCTGCTCAACTCCGGCTCGCAAGACCCGATCTCGGCCCAGACTCGCAAAGAGTTTGCCATGCAGCAGAAGCAGGAGCTGGAGTACAAACAAAAAATTGACGCCATCCTGATCCCGGTGCTGGGGGCCGACAACTATACGGCGGAAGTGGATCTCTCTCTCGACTTCTCCCAGCAGGAGCAGACCCGCAAGACTTACAACCCTGACCTGCCTGCAGTGCGCTCCGAAATGACCATGGAAGAGAACAGCGCCAGCGGCAGCAACGGTGGTGTGCCCGGCGCCCTCTCCAACCAGCCCCCTGCCGCCTCCAATATTCCCGAGGAGGCGACCGGTGGTGATGGTGCCAGCGCTGCCGCTTCGGGCCGTTCCCGCAAAGAGGCAACTCGCAACTTCGAACTGGATACCACCGTCAGCCATACCCGTCGCCAGATGGGAGGCATTCGCCGCATGACCGTCTCGGTTGCCGTGGATTACAAAGCGGTACCCGGTGCCGACGGGGCTGTGACTCGTGAGGCGCGCACCCAGGCAGAACTCGATACATTGCGTCGTTTGCTGAGCGGTGGCCTTGGCTTTGATGTGACCCGTGGTGATACCCTTGAGGTGGTCGCGATTCCGTTCAATCGCCCAGAGCTGGATACCGTGGCCGAAGTGCCGCTCTACGATCAGCCCTGGTTCTGGCGTGCGGTGCGGATTGCCGCCTCGGTACTGGTGATCATCGTCTTGATCGTCACCGTGGTTCGCCCCATGCTCAAGCGACTGCTCTATCCGGATGCCAAACCGGAAGGGGAAGTGGATTTCGACAACCACACCGTACTGGGTGGCGACGACGAGTTGAGTCTGCTGTCAGCACAAGTCGAGAACGATCAGGTATTTGGTGTACGCGATGGCCAGCTGAAACTGCCGGACCTGCACCGTGATGAAGACTTGCTCAAGGCGGTACGTGCGCTGGTGGCGAACGAGCCGGATCTGGCCGCTCAGGTCATTAAAGAATGGGTAACGAACAAAGATGCCTGAAGAAAAGAAGAGTCAAGTCACCGGCAATGACATCACTGACAGTCAGCGCCAGATCCTCGACCAGATGTCGGGGATGGAGATGGCCGCGGTGCTGATGCTGAGCCTCAATGAAGAGGATGCCGCCCAGATCTTCCGTCATCTCGAGCCCAAGCAGGTGCAGCGGCTCGGTATGTCGATGGCCTCCATGTCCGACTTCAGTCACGATCGGGTGGCGGCGGTGCACCGTCAATTCATCGACGATATCCAGAAGTACACCAACATCGGTATCGGCAGCGAAGACTTCGTGCGCAAGGCGTTGGTGGCGGCCCTTGGCGAGGACAAGGCGAGCAATCTGGTGGATCAGATCATTCTCGGTTCCGGCGCCCGCGGCCTCGATTCGCTCAAGTGGATGGATGCACGTCAGGTGGCCAGCATCATCCAGAACGAACACCCGCAGATCCAGACTATCGTGCTCTCCTATCTGGAGCCGGAGCAATCCGCCGAGATCCTGAGCCAGTTCCCCGAGCAGGTGCGCCTCGATCTGGTGATGCGTATCGCCAACCTGGAAGAGGTACAACCGGCGGCGCTGCAAGAGCTGAACGACATCATGGAGAAACAGTTCGCCGGTGCGGCGGGTGCCCAGGCAGCCAAGATGGGCGGCCTGAAGGCTGCGGCCAACATCATGAACTACCTCGACACCAACATCGAAGGTCAGCTGATGGACTCCATCCGCGAGTCGGACGAGGAGATGAGCCAGCAGATCCAGGATTTGATGTTCGTGTTCGAGAACCTTATCGATGTGGACGACCGCGGCATCCAGACCATGCTGCGGGAAGTGCCGGGGGATCTGCTGCAACGGGCCCTCAAGGGCTCGGACGATCAGATGCGCGAGAAGATCTTCAAGAACATGTCCAAGCGTGCCGCCGAGATGCTGGCAGACGATCTGGAGGCCATGGGGCCGATCCGGGTTTCCGAAGTGGAAGCCGCCCAGAAGGAGATCCTCTCCATTGCCCGTCGTCTGGCGGATGCCGGCGAGATCATGCTGGGTGCCGGTGGCGGCGAGGAGTTCCTCTAAGCCATGGGCCAGAAACTCTACGGTTGCGCCGGGACTGTATCCGGCGGTGGCGAGGAGCTGCGCTAATCCATGAACAACAAACTGCGTGGCTATGTGCGGCCTGACGGGGACGATGCCCGGATCGAAACCTGGGGTTGGCCCGAGATGGAGGTCGAGGCCGAGGTCGAGACCAACGCTCTCGGCCTGGCTCCCGACTGGTATCAGCAGGAAGAAGAGGTCGTCGAGCCGGAGCCCGAACAGGAGCCGGCCCCGAGCATCACCGCCGAAGAGCTTGAAGCGATCCGTCAGGCCGCCTGGGAAGAGGGGATGGCCGAGGGGCGCGAGTCCGGTTATGCCAAAGGGATGGAAGAGGGCAAGCTGGAAGGCTTGCAACAGGGCCACTCTGCCGGTCTCGAACAGGGGCGCGAGGAGGGGCTGGCCATGGGCCGCGAGCTGGTGGAGCAGGAGATCGCCCACTGGCAGGGGCTCGCCACCCGCCTTGCCAATCCGCTTAACGAGCTGGAGCAGGCGGTGGAGCAGCAGTTGGTCTCGCTGGTGATGCAACTGGCCCGCGCGCTCATTCGTCACGAAGCGGAGACCTCCCCCCGCATTTTGCTGGAGGCGCTCAAAGAGGGGCTGGCCTTGCTGCCTGCCGCCGAACAGGGGGTGACTCTGATGTTGCATCCTGACGATATAGCGCGAATCGAACAGGCATTTGGCGCCGAAGAGTGCGCCAAGCGCCACTGGCGATTGCAGAGCGATCCCACCCTCTCCCCCGGCGATCTGCAACTGGCTACCGAGCTCTCCAGCATCGATCTGACCCTCTCCGGTCGCATCGATCAGTTGCTGCGCAACTTCTTGCGGGACAATGCGTCGCAGAAACCGGCTTCGCCGGACTCACGCCCATAACCGATGCCGGACGTTGCCGTCCGGCTGCACTTTTTAGCTCTCAGGAGGCCAGATGAGCGGCTCGCTACTGAACCGGTTGCAAGGGTACAAGGTACGCGACAGCGCCCCCAAACCGCCGGTCGCCGGCAAATTGACCCGGGTGGTGGGGCTGACCCTCGAAGCCATTGGCTGCCGCGCCGCCATCGGTGCTCTCTGCCGCATCGATACCCTTGATGGGACGCTGGAGGCTGAAGTGGTCGGTTTTTCTGGCGATCGCCTCTATCTGATGCCGAGCGAGCAGCTCAAGGGGGTGATCCCCGGTGCCCGGGTGGTGCCCATCACCGAAGAGCACGGCATTCCGGTTGGGATGAACCTGCTTGGTCGGGTCATCGACGGCATTGGTCAGCCACTCGATGGGCTCGGCCCCATTCTCTCCTCCCAGACCGTGCAGTTTGCCCCGCACCGCATCAACCCGCTCTCTCGCCGCCCGATCCATCAGCCGATGGACGTGGGGGTGCGCGCCATTAACGCCGTGCTGACGGTGGGTCAGGGCCAGCGGATGGGGCTGTTTGCCGGTTCCGGTGTCGGTAAATCGGTGCTGCTTGGCATGATGACCCGTGGCTCGGTGGCGGATGTGGTGGTGGTCGGCCTCATCGGTGAACGGGGCCGGGAGGTGAAAGAGTTTATCGAGGACATTCTGGGCGAGGAGGGGCGAGCCCGCTCCGTGGTGGTAGCGGCTCCCGCTGATGCCTCGCCGCTGATGCGGCTCAAGGGGTGTGAAACGGCGCTGGCCATTGCCGAATATTTCCGCGATCAGGGGCTTAATGTGCTGCTCTTGATGGATTCGCTGACCCGTTATGCCCAAGCCCAGCGTGAAATCGCGCTGGCGGTGGGCGAGCCGCCTGCAACCAAGGGTTATCCGCCCTCGGTATTTGCCAAATTACCGGCGCTGGTGGAGCGGGCGGGTAACGGCAGTGACGGCCAGGGCTCCATCACCGCCTTCTTCACCGTCCTGACCGAGGGGGATGACCTGCAAGATCCCATTGCCGATGCTGCGCGGGCGATCCTCGATGGCCACATAGTGCTGTCGCGCGAGCTGGCTGATGCGGGCCACTATCCGGCCATCGATATCGAGAAGTCCATCAGCCGGGTTATGCCCATGGTGACCTCGCCGGAACATATGGATCTGGCGCGCACCCTCAAGCAGTTCTACTCCCTCTATCAGCAGAACCGGGATCTCATCACCATCGGTGCCTACAGTCAGGGTTCCGATCCTCGTATTGACCGCGCCATCATTCAAAAACCCTATCTGGATCAGTTCTTGCAGCAGGGGATGCGCGAGGTCATTCACTACGATGATGGCCTGCAAGCCTTGCAGATGGTGGCGATGCCATTGATGCGCTGATGATGGTCGGTAACAGAGAGGTCGACGATGAGTAAAGGGTTGGTATTGTTGGCCGATCGGCTGGTGGAAGCGGAGCAGCAGTGTGCGCTGGCACTGGTGAAGGCGCAGCAGGATCTCAAGCTGTTCATGGATCAGCAAAATGCCCTCAACCAGTACCGCCAGATCTATCACCAGCAGTGGACCGATCGCGGCCTGCAGGGGATTTCACCCCAGCAAAACACCCAGTATCACGCCTTTATCAACAAGCTCGAACAGGCAGCGACCCAGCAGTACGAAGGGGTGTTGCAGGTGCGTCAGGCGCTGGAACAACGCCGTGAAGAGTGGCTGGCTGCCCAGCAGCGGCGCAAGGCGGTGGAGCTGTTGCTGGAGAAGCAGGCGAGCCGCGAGCAGCAGAAAGCCCAGCGTCAGGAGCAGAAGATGCTGGATGAGTACGCCATGTTGCGGCGCTTTCATCAATCTGGCCTGTAACTTGCTTTGATCTGGACATTGTCGGCGGCCATCTCTTTGGGGGCCACCAGAATTCAGGGATCCCATCATGATGCAGACACTGTTGACACAAACGCCTTCGGCTCCGGCCAATGGATTGGACAAAGCGCCTCTGAGCGGTTCCGTCGAGAGCAAAAGTATCGATGGGGGAACCGGCAGCGACAGCAAGGGTGATTTCGCCACCCTGATTGCCAAGGCCTGGGACAGCGAACAGGGCGCTGCCGAGGCTACTCAGGGCGGTAACCATGTCCGATCAGCCAAATCTTTGGCGACCGAAAGCGCCTCTCCCAAAGAGGAGACCGGCAAGGAGCAGGATCCTGACGCCGACAACAAGGTGGAGGAGGTCCCTGCCACCGACTTTCTACTGCGCCTGCAAGACTCCCTCAAGCTCGATACCTCGCTAGTGACACCCCAGCTGGCGGTGGCGGCCCAACAGAGCGCCACTGCGGTAGACGGCAATCCGTTGCCGCAAGAGGGTGAGCTGGAGGGGATTGCGCTTGATGACGGCGAGCAGACCCCTGCCGCTGCCAGAATTGCCAGCCAGCTTGCCGGTCAGAACGGGGCGCAGTCGCCGCTGGCGACGACCGCCAATTCGACTCTTGATACCACCGTATCGTCTTCAGCGGCGCGAGTGGTGGCGCAGGGCGATGCCTCTGCTGCCGTTCTCTCCTCTGAAGGTGAAGATGCAGCCACTACTACGGATAGGCAGTCCGGGGAGAAAGCCTCTGTCAAGGGAGAAACCCTCGGAGCAGATGGCAAGCACTCCAAGCCCCTCACGGGGGCCGAGCGGATGGCTCAGCTGGCCAAGGTGCTGCCGGTCGATGAGTCGGCAAACACCGCCAAATCCGCGGAGTCTCTCGCTGCAAAAGAGGCTGGCGACAGCAAATCCGATCCCGCCGCCAGCAATGCTTTGACTAACAAGGGGCAGGCGACGCAAGCCGCGACTCAGGGGGCTGCGCTCAAGGCCTTCAGCGAGGGGCTCAAGCAGTCTGAGGCGGGCGCTGCAACTACTTCAGCAACTGCGGATGGAAGTGGGGTAGCTGGCAAGGGGGCAGAAAAGAGTGCTGCCGAGGGAAGCCTGCAGCCAGCCACCGCCGCCAATCAAGGTTCGGCGCCCGTGACGACGGCGCAGAGTGCCGCAGAAAGTGCCGCAGCCCAGAGCAGCGTAACGGCAACTGCGACGGCTCAGACCGATAGTGCTGCCGCCCCCGTGATGGTGGCGCCGCAGCAGGTGTTGGCACAGGCTGAATCTCAAGGGCCGCAAGCGCCGCTGTCGACCATTTCAGCCGGCATCAAGCAGATGGAAGTGACCGGCACCGACGAGGTGCGCAAAGCGGTTTCGCTTGAGGTAAAACCGAAGGCCGGTGAGGCGGAGAAGAGCCTGGTTGCGGCGACATCGAGCGGTGAGAGCAGCCAGAACCAGACTGTTCAGCATGGCCAAAACAGCCAAACTCAGCCACAGGTAGCCGATAGCCGGGCGCCCGCCGCTGAGACAACGCTACGCCGTGAGCCGCAGAATTTACCCCATTTGAAACTGGCCAGTCAGGAGGCGCCTGCCGAATTGCACCAGAAGGTCAATGTGATGCTGGCCGAAAAACTGCAACAGGCGGAAATTCAGCTCGACCCCCTCGGCCTTGGCAAGATGAAGATCCAGATCCAGATGGGGGCCGACAGCCAGGCCAACGTCCATTTTGTGGTACAACATGGACAGACCCGCGAGATGCTGGAGCAGGCGATGCCCCGGCTGCGTGACATGCTGGCAGGGCAGGGGATCCAGCTTGGTCAGACGCAGGTACAGCAGCAGTCGCAACAACAACAGCAACAGGGCCAGCCCACCTTTAACGGGCAGGGGCAGCAAGGTCAGAGTAGTGGTCAGCCGCGGTCCGGTAACGGGCTGGTTGAAGGGGAACTCACCACTTCCAACCCCAGTTTGCTGGTGGAATCGACAAACGGTTCCGGAATTGATTTCTATGCTTGATGCAATCCCGAGTAAGTTTATGATATCGAACAAGTTTGAGACTAGGGTGGACAAGGGATGGCTGACGATAACGAGTTGACGCTAAAAGACCCGGCTGCGGGCAAGAAAAAGAAGCTGATCATTATCATTGCCCTGGCGGTAATTTTGCTGGGCGGTGGTGGTGTTGGCGCCTTCCTGATGCTCTCCGGCTCCGATAAACCGCCCGCTGAAGCGGCGGAAGGTGCCGAAGCCGCACCCAAGGAGGAAGCGCCTAAACCTTCCCTCTATGTCGGTATGCCGCGCCCCTTTGTCTTCAACGTCGCAGGTGCCCAGCGAGATCGACTGGTGCAGATCAAGATCCAGCTGATGGTGCGCGGTACCGCCGACGAGACGCTGGCCAAACAGAATATCCCCCTGATTGAAGGCACCTTGCTGCGGGTATTCAGTGCAGCCAGTGCCGAACAGCTGATGACCTTTGAAGGCAAGGAGAAGCTGCGCAAGGATTCACTGGAAGAGTGCCGTCGGGTGCTCAAGGACCTGGTCTCTTCCCCCGTTATCGAACAAGTGCTGTTTACCGGCTTTGTAATGCAGTAGGTGAAGCGTGAGCGATCTGTTAAGTCAGGACGAAATTGATGCCCTCTTGCACGGTGTCGATGATGTCGAAGAGGAAGAGATAGGCGGCGCTGGAGACCCCGGCGTAGCCCAGTTTGACTTCTCCTCCCAGGACCGCATCGTCCGTGGTCGCATGCCGACGCTGGAGCTGGTGAATGAGCGTTTCGCCCGCCATATGCGGATCAGTCTGTTCAACATGATGCGTCGTACCGCCGAGGTCTCCATCAACGGCGTGCAGATGCTCAAGTTTGGCGAGTATGTTCATACCCTGTTTGTGCCGACCAGTCTCAACATGGTGCGCTTCCGCCCGCTCAAGGGGACGGCGCTCATCACCATGGAGGCCCGACTGGTCTTCATTCTTGTGGAGAACTTCTTCGGTGGCGATGGCCGTTATCACGCCAAGATTGAAGGGCGCGAGTTCACGCCGACCGAACGGCGCATTATCCAGATGCTGCTCAAACTGGTATTCGAGGATTACAAGGATGCCTGGGCGCCAGTGATGGATGTGGGGTTCGAGTATCTCGACTCCGAAGTGAACCCGGCGATGGCCAACATCGTCAGCCCGACCGAGGTGATCGTGGTCAGCTCGTTCCACATTGAGCTCGATGGTGGCGGCGGTGACTTCCACGTGGCGATGCCTTACTCCATGCTGGAACCGATCCGCGAGCTGCTGGACGCCGGTGTGCAGAGTGATAAGGGGGATACCGACGTACGCTGGAGCAAGGCGCTGCGTGACGAGATCATGGACGTCAAGGTGGAGCTGCGGGCCAAGCTGCTGGAGACCGAACTCACCCTGCGTGAACTGATGGAGCTGCGACCTGGCGATATCATTCCGGTCGATATGCCGGAAAATCTGCTGGTTTTTGTCGAGGACTTGCCCACTTTCCACGCCAAGATGGGCCGCACCAAGGATAATGTAGCGCTCAAGATCACCGACAAGCTCAAACGTCCGGAAGGGGTCAAGACGGAGATGCATCTGGTGACCCGGGGCGGGGTACGAATTGATGGCGAGGCCGAGCTGGAAGAGCTCGAGCGCAGTATCGAAGATCAACAGCGATAATTGACGGTTTATTACGGTAAACGGTCACGAAGTAGCATAAGGAAACAAGATGAGCGGAACTGAGGAAGAGGATCTGATGGCTGATGCCTGGGCTGCGGCTCTGGAGGAGCAGGTGACGGCGGAAGCCAAGCCAGCCCCGCTGGAAGAGTTGAAAGATGATGCCCCCATCAGTGCCGAGGAGCGTCGCAAGCTTGACACCATTCTCGATATTCCGGTCACTATCGCCATGGAGGTGGGCCGCAGCCAGATCAGCATCCGCAACCTGTTGCAGCTGAACCAGGGCTCGGTGGTGGAGCTGGATCGGGTTGCAGGCGAGCCGCTGGATGTATTGGTCAACGGTACCCTGATCGCTCACGGCGAGGTGGTGGTGGTGAACGACAAGTTCGGTATTCGCCTGACCGACGTCATCAGCCAGATTGAACGGATCAAGAAGCTTAAATGATGCGCCTCCTGTTGTTATTGCTGCCTGTTCCGGCCTTTGCCGAGACAGCGGCATCTGCCAACGTGCCTAGTCTGAGCTCCTGGTTGCTCTCCAGTCTGATGGTGATCGGTCTCATTCTGGTGCTGGGCTTTCTGCTCAAGAAGAGCAAGCTGGCGACCGCCATGGGGGGCGGCCAGATGCGGGTCATCGCCTCGTTGCCGGTGGGTTACAAAGAGAAGCTGCTGGTGGTCAAGGTGGGCGAACAGCAGTTGCTGGTCGGCGTAACACCGCAGCAGGTCAACTTTCTCTACCGGCTGGAGGAGCCGCTGGATGAAAATCAGCCGCAGGCGTTTTCTCAGCAGCTTGGCAAATTGATGGGCAAGCATGAAAAAAGCTAACGGCTTATGGCTGAAAACGGGGCTGCTGGTCAGCCTGCTGATACCACTCTTTTGCTCCTGGCCTGCGCTGGCACAGGACGCCATGTCGGCGGTGACCGTCAAGACCATGGGGGATGGCTCTCAGGAGTACAGCCTGACCCTGCAAGTGCTGGCGCTGATGACCGCGCTCTCCTTCTTGCCGGCCATGGTGATCATGATGACTTCGTTTACCCGCATCATTGTGGTGTTGGGTATCTTGCGCCAGGCGATAGGTCTGCAACAGAGTCCTTCCAACCAGGTGTTGATCGGCATCGCCCTGTTCATGTCGTTCTTTATCATGTCGCCGGTGCTGGATCGCATCAATGATGAGGCATTGCAGCCCTATCTGGCCGAGACCATTCAGGCAAAGGAGGCGCTGGAACGGGCCGAGTTGCCCATCCATCAGTTCATGCTGGCCCAGACCCGGATCAAGGATCTCAATACTTTTATGGAGATTGCCAACGTGCAGGTGGAGAAACCTGCCGATGTGCCGCTACGGGTGCTGATCCCGGCGTTTGTCACCAGCGAGCTGAAAACCGCCTTCCAGATTGGTTTTATGCTGTTTTTGCCGTTCCTGGTCATCGATCTGGTGGTGGCCAGTATCCTGATGGCGATGGGGATGATGATGCTCTCGCCGATGATTGTCTCGCTGCCCTTCAAGCTGATGCTGTTTGTGATGGTGGATGGCTGGAATCTCATTCTGGGATCGCTGGCCAACAGTTTCGGACTGGGTGCCGGTTAGCCGGTCGAGCGCAAGGAGCCCGAACATGAGTCCTGAAACCTTTGTCGACGTCTTTCGTGAGGCGCTCTGGCTGGTCAATATCATGGTCAGCGCCGTGATCCTGCCCAGCCTCGCTATCGGACTGGTGGTAGCCATCTTTCAGGCGGCCACCTCCATCAACGAACAGACCCTGAGCTTTCTGCCTCGTCTTATCGTGACCCTGCTGGCCCTGGGAATTGGTGCTCACTGGGGAATGCAGAGTCTGATGGACTTCTTCATACTGATGGTCAATCAAATCCCCGAGGTGGTGGGATGACCTACACAACCGCTCTGATCATGGAGTGGTTGTCTTCCATCCTCTGGCCGCTGGCACGGGTGAGCAGCCTGCTGATGGTGATGGCGGTGTTCGGCAGCCGCCTTGCTCCTGCGCGGGTACGGATGGGGCTGGCGCTTGCCATCACCTTTCTGATTGCCCCGCTGCTTCCGAAAATGCCCCCCATTGAACTCTTCTCTGCCGGCAGCTTTCTGGTATTGGGCCAGCAGCTGCTGATCGGAATTGCCCTCGGCCTGATGACCCAGTTTCTGATGGAGAGCTTCGTGATGGCCGGTCAGGTCATCGCCATGCAGACCAGTCTGGGTTTTGCCACCCTGGTGGACCCGATGAATGGCCAGTCGGCCCCCGTGGTGGGTCAGTTTTATCTGATGCTGGCGACCTTGGTGTTTCTGGCGCTGGATGGTCATCTGGTAATGCTGCGGCTGGTCATTCTTAGTTTCGAGACACTGCCTGTCTCCGAACACGGCCTTTCGGTTTCGTCCATGAAAACCCTGAGTGCGTTTCTGGGGGTGATGTATCAGGCTGCTTTGGTGATGTCGCTCTCAGCCATCGTCGCCTTGCTCTTAATCAACTTCGCCTTTGGCGTCATGACCCGGGCGGCGCCGCAGCTCAACATTTTCAGTATCGGTTTTGCGGTCAGCATGATGTCGGGTCTGCTGATCCTCTGGCTCACTATCGGCGGGTTCCTCGGTCACTTCGACATCATGTGGGAGCGGGTGCAGGAGGTCAGCTGCGAGCTGATCAACACCCAGTGCTTCGGAGGCGCTCATGGCTGATACCGACCAGGAACGTACCGAACAACCCACGGGCAAACGACTGCAACAGGCCCGTGAAAAAGGGCAGATTGCACGTTCAAAAGAGTTGGGGACCGCCAGCGTTCTGCTCTCGGCGGTATTTGGCCTGCTGATGCTCAAGGGCTCGCTGGCGACTGCCATGATCAAGGTCGTCACCATGGGCTTTACTCTGGATCGGGAGCAGGCTTTCGATCCCAATGCCATGATCGCCATGGTGCCGGCGCTGCTGGGGGAACTGGTGCTTCCGCTGGGACTCTTGTTTGCGCTGGTGGCGATTGCCGCTTTTATTGGCAACACCCTGATGGGGGGGATGAACTTCTCCACCGAAGCCATGATGCCCAAGATGAGCAAGCTGAGTCCACTCAGCGGCATCAAGCGGATGTTCGGGGTGCAGTCGCTGATCGAGCTGGTCAAATCTATCGCCAAGGTGGTGTTCATCACCCTGTTTGCCTGGTGGATGTTATCCAGCCAGTTCAATCACCTGCTAAACCTCTCCATGGAGGGATTTCCCGGCGGCATTATCGATGCGCTGGAGCTGTTTCTCTGGATGTTGATCATCCTCTGCTGTGCCCTGCTCCCCATCGTGGCCATCGATGTGCCGTTCCAGCAGTGGAACCACATGCGTCAGCTCAAGATGACCAAGCAGGAGGTGAAGGACGAGTTCAAGGACAGCGAAGGCAAGCCCGAGGTAAAAGGCAAGATCCGTCAGTTGCAGATGCAGATGGCGATGCGCCGGATGATGGGGGATGTGCCCAAGGCCGATGTGGTGATCACCAACCCGACCCACTACTCGGTAGCGCTCAAGTATGATGCGGGCAAACCCGGTGCCGCGCCCAAGGTCGTAGCCAAGGGCACCGATGAAATTGCAATGAAGATCAGGGAGATCGCCAGAGAGTACGAGATCCCCATCATGCCGTCACCGGCTTTGACCCGGGCTATTTACCACTCAACCGAGCTGGGCCACGAGATCCCGGAAGGGCTGTTTGCGGCGGTTGCCCAGGTGCTCGCCTATGTCTTCCAGCTCAAGAAATTCCGTCGTGGTCAGGGGCGCCGTCCCCAGCCGCTGGCTAAAGATCTGCCCATTCCGGCCGAATATCGAAAATGACAAAGTTCTGACGTAGTCAAAATAAATCCATTGCATTTCAATGTCTTGTATTGTTGGCTTGATGTTTGCTTTAATCTGGCACCAGCAGGTTGAAATTGAGAAGCGCGATGGAATTCAAGGCAGTATTGGGCCAGTTCAAAGAGTACCGGGGAGTATTGGGCAAAGGCCTTGGCACCCCTCTGCTGGTATTGGCCGCGCTCGGTATGGTGGTGTTGCCCATCCCGCCGTTGATGCTGGACGTGCTCTTCTCCTTTAACATTGCCCTCTCCATCGTGGTGCTGCTGGTATCCGTCTATACCCGCCGCCCTCTCGAATTTGCAGCCTTCCCGACCGTACTGCTGCTCGCTACCTTGCTGCGGTTGGCGTTGAACGTCGCATCGACCCGGGTGGTGTTGCTGGAAGGTCATAATGGTAGTGCGGCGGCCGGTCATGTGATCGAGGCGTTCGGTAACGTGGTGATCGGCGGCAACTATGCGGTCGGCATCATCGTTTTCACCATCCTGATGATCATCAACTTTGTGGTGATCACCAAGGGTGCCGGGCGGATCGCGGAAGTGAGTGCCCGTTTTACCCTTGATGCGATGCCGGGCAAACAGATGGCCATCGATGCCGATTTGAACGCCGGTCTCATCAATCAGGAAGAGGCGAAGAAGCGTCGTCAGGATGTGACCCAGGAAGCCGACTTCTACGGCTCTATGGATGGTGCCTCCAAATTCGTCAAAGGGGATGCCATTGCGGGCATCATGATCCTCTTTATCAACATCATCGGCGGCTTCATCATCGGGATGATGCAGCACCAGCTGACCTTCAGTGAATCGGCCGAGATCTATACCCTGTTGGCCATCGGTGACGGTCTGGTGGCACAGATCCCCTCCCTGCTGCTCTCCATCGCCGCCGCCATAATAGTGACCCGTCAGAATACCGATCAGGACATGGGAACCGCGGTGCTGGGTCAGCTGTTTGACAATCCCAAGGCGCTGATCATCTCTGCCGGGATTCTGCTGATGATGGGACTGGTGCCGGGGATGCCGCATTTTGCCTTCCTGAGTCTGGGGGCTCTCGCTGCCGCTGGCGCCTGGTGGTTGCTGCGCCGAGAGAAACTGGCGGCCGCCAAAGCGGCCAAGGGTGAGTTGCTGCCGGCCACTGCCGAACAACCTCATGAGCAGAAAGAGCTGAGCTGGGACGATGTGATGCCGGTGGACATCATCGGGCTGGAAGTGGGTTATCAGCTGATCCCGCTGGTGGATCGCAATCAGGGTGGCGAACTGCTCAACCGGATCAAAGGGGTGCGCAAGAAACTCTCGCAGGAGCTGGGCTTTCTGGTCCCGGCCGTCCACATTCGCGACAACCTGGATCTGGCGCCAAACCAATACCGCATCACCTTGATGGGGGTCAGTACCGGCGAGGCCAACGTCTACCATGATAAGGAGATGGCCATCAATCCGGGGCAGGTGTTCGGCCAGATCCAGGGGATAGCCACCCGGGATCCCGCCTTCGGACTGGAAGCGGTCTGGGTTGCCAAGGAGATGGTCTCTCAGGCACAGACGCTGGGGTATACGGTGGTAGATACCGCGACCGTGGTGGCTACCCATCTGAGCCAGATCCTGACCAACCATGCAGCTCTGTTGCTGGGTCATGACGAGGTACAACAGCTGCTCGACATGATTGGCAAACATCAGAGCAAGCTGGTCGAAGGTCTAGTGCCGGAAGTGATCAGCATGGGTAACCTTGTGAAGGTATTGCAGAATTTGCTCAATGAAGGCGTGCCAATCCGCGATATGCGCACTATCCTGCAGACCCTGGTTGAATACGCGCCGCGCAGTCCGGATCCGGAAGTGCTCACGGCCGCTTGCCGGATTGCCCTGCGTCGCCTGATTGTGCAGGAGATTGCAGGCCCCGATCCCGAGCTGCCGGTGATTACCTTGGCACCGGAATTGGAACGTATATTGCATCAATCCCTGCAGGCAGGTGGCGGTGATGGTGCCGGTATTGAACCGGGTCTGGCAGAGCGGATGCAGCGTTCGCTGGTGGAAGCCACTCAACGACAAGAATTGGAAGGCCAACCGGCCGTGCTTCTGACATCAGGGATCTTGCGCAATACCCTGGCGAAATTTGTCAAGAATGCCATTCCTGGATTGCGCGTTCTGTCTTATCAGGAAGTGCCCGACGACAAGCAGATCCGCATCGTCAGTGCGGTAGGGCAGAACTAGTTAGCGGAGACGACGGGTGAAGATTAAGCGGTTTTTTGCCAAGGATATGCGAACGGCTCTGGCCGAGGTCAAGGAGACTCTCGGGCCTGACGCCGTCATCATGTCCAACAAGAAGGTCACCGGAGGGGTAGAGATAGTCGCCGCAGTCGATTATCAATCCCAGGTCCCGGGGCCCAAAGATGTGCCGGTTCGCCGTCAGCTGAACGATGAGAGCGTCAATATTTCGTCTGCTGCACGGCAGATGATCCGCCCCGAGCCGTCGCCGGCGAAGGAGCAGAACGAACATTATGCCGATACCCTGGCCGCCTTGCTGGCGCGCCAGCAGAAGCTCAAGCCGGGCAATGGGGCGCCACTGGGTAATACCCAATCGGCCGGTCTGGCCGCTGCCAATGCTGCGCCCAGAACATTGGCCGAGCAGGGGCAGTGGGGCGCAGCTCCGGAACCTGCCAAGCCCAAGGCCCGGGTTGCCTCCGGCCAGCGTGTTCCTCAACCTGCCCAGCGGGATCAGGAGATGGAAGGGATGCGCAAGGAGATGGCCAGCATCCGCAAATTGCTGGAGCACCAGATCTCCGGACTGATGTGGCAAGAGGTGGAGCGCCGCGAACCGATGCGGGCCCTGTTGATCAAGGAGCTCAAGAAACTGGGCTTTGATGATGCGTTTGCCGATCAACTGGCGGGACTGATCCCCGAAGATATGTCCATCCATCAGGCGATGGCCCAGTTGGCCGAAGTGCTGACGGCCCAGCTCAAGATCAGTGAGGACGAGATCATGCGTCAGGGCGGCGCGGTTGCGCTGCTTGGTCCGACTGGGGTGGGCAAAACCACCACCATCGCCAAGCTGGCTGCCCGTTTCGCCATGAAGTATGGCGCCGAGCAGGTGGCGCTGATCACCACCGACAACTACCGGATTGGTGCCCATGAACAGCTGCAGACCTATGGTCGCATCATGGGGTGTCCGGTGCGGCAGGTGCGTGATGCCGAAGAGTTGGCCAATGCCCTTTATCAGTTCCGTCACCGTCGGCTGGTACTTATCGATACGGCCGGGGTGGGTCAGCGGGATATCCGGTTGACCGAGCAGCTCGATACCCTGGTCAAGAATGCCAAGGTACGGATCCGCAGTTATCTGGTGATGTCGGCAACTTCCCAGCGTCGGGTGATGCAGGAGGCGGTTGACCATTTCCGGCGTATTCCATTAAGCGGCTGCATACTTACCAAATTGGATGAAAGTCTGAATCTGGGCGAAGTGATTAACGTGTGTATCCAGAATTCATTGCCCATCAGCTATATCACTGACGGACAAAGGGTTCCGGAAGATATTCAGGTTGCCAATGCGGCGCAGCTCGTCGGGGCTGCCATGGGCTCGCTGGAGCGAGAAACAGAGGAGCCCTATTTCTGGGGCGCAGGCTTTGGCGAGGCCGAAGATTCGGAGTTTTATGAGTAACATGTATATGGATCAGGCGAGTGGTCTGCGCAAAATGCGTCAAAACAATCGAGTAAAAGTAATCGCCGTTTCCGGTGGTAAAGGTGGCGTGGGCAAGACCAACGTGACCCTGAACGTGGCCGGAGCCATGGCCGCCCAAGGCAAGCGGGTGATGGTGCTGGATGCCGACCTGGGTCTGGCCAACGTCGACGTCATGCTGGGGCTGCGGGTTCATCGTAACCTCTCTCACGTGCTGGCGGGTGAATGCACCATCGACGACATCATCGTCGAAGGCCCTTACGGCATGATGATCGTGCCTGCGACCTCGGGCACCCAGTCCATGGTCGAGCTTTCTCCGGTGCAGCATGCCGAGCTTATCCGTGCCTTCAGCGAGATGAAGACCCAGGTCGACATCCTGTTGGTGGATACGGCTGCGGGGATCTCCGACATGGTGCTGAGCTTCACCAGAGCAGCTCAAGACATCATGGTGGTGGTCTGCGATGAGCCGACCTCCATCACCGATGCCTACGCCCTCATCAAGATCCTCTCCAAGGATCACGGCGTGTTTCGTTTCAAGGTAGTGGCCAATATGGTGCGCAGTCTGCGCGAAGGGCAGGAGCTCTTTGCCAAACTGACCCGGGTAACGGATCGTTTCCTCGACACCTCGCTGGAGCTGGTCGCCTGTGTACCTTATGACACCAATCTGCGTGCCGCCGTGCGCAAGCAGAAGCTGATTGTCGAGGCGTTTCCCAAGTCGCCGGCCGCACTGGCGTTCCGGGCCCTTGCCAACAAGGCGGCGAGCTGGCCGGTGCCCAACCAGCCGGGCGGCCATCTGGAGTTTTTCCTGGAAAATTTGTTACAGAAACCGGCCACAACACAGGAAGGTTCCCGTGAATAAAGCCCAAGCGTACTTGCGTCATCAGGATTCCTATGTGCTGGTGGAGCGTCATGCTCCCCTGGTCAAGCGAATTGCCCAGCATTTGTTGGCTCGCCTGCCCAGCAGTGTCTTGCTGGATGACCTGATCCAGGCAGGTATGATTGGGCTGCTTGAAGCTTCCCGCAATTTTGACGGTAGCAAGGGGGCCAGCTTCGAGACGTATGCCGGGATCCGCATCCGAGGCGCCATGCTGGATGAGATCCGGCGTGGTGACTGGGTACCCCGCTCTGTGCATCGCAACAGTCGCGCTATTGCAGAGGCGATCGAGAATGTCGAGCAGACTCACGGGCGTGACGCGCGAGATACCGAGGTTGCTGCCGAGATGGGGGTCTCCATCGCTGATTACCATGCGATGCTGCAAGACGTCTCCTGCGGCAAAATTATCGGCATCGAAGATTTGGGAGTCAGCGAGGATGTGATCGGCAACCCCGATGACGCTCCTTCAGGCTCGGGATTCGATGAATTGGCTGCCGAGCGATTTCAGATTCAATTATCCGAGCAAATTGGTCGTCTACCAGAGAGAGAAGCTTTGGTTCTCTCTCTTTACTACGATGAAGAGCTGAATTTGCGTGAAATTGGCGAGGTTTTGAATGTCAGCGAGTCGCGTGTGAGCCAGATCCACAGTCAGGCAATGCACAGATTGCGTGCTCGTTTGAGAGATTGGCATCTATAAGTGTTTGTACTGGCTACACTGAGATGAAACTCTAAGGCATAATCCGCACGACACAACCCGTTTTTAGCATCATGTAAGTGAGCCACTCTGGTGGCTATTTAGGAGGGAATTTTGGACAAGAACATGAAAATCCTCATTGTTGACGATTTTTCAACGATGCGCCGGATTATCAAGAACTTGCTGCGCGACTTGGGATTCAACAATACCCATGAGGCGGATGACGGCAATACAGCGCTGCCGATGCTGAAAAATGGTGACTTTCAGTTTGTAGTTACCGACTGGAACATGCCTGGCATGCAAGGTATTGACCTGCTTAAAGCCATCCGTGTCGATGAGAAGCTCAAGCATCTGCCGGTACTGATGGTAACCGCTGAAGCCAAACGTGAGCAGATCATTGAAGCCGCCCAAGCTGGCGTCAACGGTTACATCGTCAAGCCCTTCACCGCAGCAACGCTCAAAGAAAAACTCGACAAAATTTTCGAACGAATTGGCTAAGGAGCTGCAGGGATGATGGCCAAAACGAGAGCAATGATTTCGCTCGACCAGGCAAGGATGCTTGTTGCTCATCTGGAGCAAGGCGAATTTGAGCTGGCCGATGAACTGCTTGCCGATGTATGTGCCCCCAACGCAGCCGATCTGTTTGAAAAAGTAGGTCAGCTGACCCGACAACTGCATGATTCACTTCAAGAATTTCGCCTCGATCCCCGTATTCCCGATTTGGCTACTCATGATATTCCCGATGCTCGGGAGCGCTTGAGCTACGTTATCGATATGACCGACAAAGCGGCCAATCGCACAATGGATGCGGTGGAAGCCAGTTTGCCGATAGCGGATCGCCTGAATGACAATATCCAGCTGGTGATGCCGAACTGGAATGCCCTGATGTCTCGTGACATGAGCGTGGGGCAGTTCAAATCCTTATGTCACCAACTTGATGATTTTATTAAGGCTTCAGAGTCAGATGCCGATAAATTACGGCAACTGCTGACAGAAATCCTGATGGCACAAGATTTTCAGGATTTGACAGGTCAGATGATCCGCAAGGTCATCAAGCTTGTTCAGGAAGTTGAAACAAAATTAATAGAAATGCTGACCATGTTTGGTGAGGCTTCTGCTGAGCATTCAACTCGTAGTATTCCTGTCAACGGGATTGAAGCAGAGGGCCCTATCATGAACCCTGAGGCTCGTGCCGATGTGGTCAATGGTCAGGATGATGTGGACGATCTGCTGTCTAGCTTGGGATTCTAATGGAGTGACGCATGGCCTTCGAAGTTGATGAAGACATACTGCAAGACTTTCTGGTCGAAGCATCCGAAATATTGGAACAGTTGTCTGAACAACTGGTCGACTTGGAAAAGCGGCCCGATGACAAGAACCTGTTGAATGCCATCTTTCGCGGTTTCCATACCGTGAAAGGGGGGGCAGGTTTTCTGTCGCTCGGTGAACTGGTTGATGTATGCCACGGTGCGGAAAACGTGTTCGATATCTTGCGTAATGGCAAGCGAACCGTTACTGCGGAGCTGATGGATGTGATCCTGCAAGCGCTGGATGCCATCAATGTCATGTTCGCCCAGGTTCAAAATCGCGAAGCACCCAGCCCTGCGTCAGATGATTTGCTTCATGACCTCCATGAGTTGTGCAAGCCGGAAGGGGAAGAGCAACTGCGCACAGCTACCAGTGCGGCTGCGGCTGTAGAATCTGAACCTGCAGCACCGGTAGTTGTTGAAGAAGTTGCTCCAGAAGTTGTTGAACCCACAGCCATCAGCAGCGAGCCTGCTCCTGTCAATGGCGGCGGCTCGATCGATGAAATTTCTGCAGACGAATTCGAGCGTCTGCTGGACGAGCTCCACGGCGTGGGGGGGGCACCAACCAAGACGGCTGCAGCAGCCCCGATAGAGGGTGGCTCTGGCGATATCACCGATGATGAGTTTGAGGCCTTGCTGGACCAGCTCCATGGCCAGGGACAGCACATGGGGGCGCCAGAGGTGAATCCTCTGAAGTCGGTGCAAAAAGAGGTGGACGAGCTTATCGATGATGATGAGTTTGAACGCCTGCTTGATGAATTGCATGGTCGTGGTCAAGGGCCTCAGAGTACTATGGCACCTGCCGCACCTGCCGCACCTGCCGCACCTGCCGCACCTGCCGCACCTGCCGCACCTGCCGCACCTGCCGCACCTGCCGCACCTGCCGCGGTGACTCCGCCCAAACCGGCCACTCCTGTTGCCAAACCAGCACCGGCTGCCCCCGCAAAACCTGCCGAAGCAGCCAAGGCACCAGCGCCTGCCGCCAAGGCTGCGCCTGCGCCAGCAGAAAATAGTGCCGTGCAAAGCGATACGACGGTGCGGGTGGATACCAAGACCCTCGATGTCATCATGAACATGGTAGGTGAGTTGGTACTGGTTCGTAACCGGCTGGTGAGCTTGGGTATTGCCAGTAATGATGAAGAGATGTCAAAGGCGGTTGCCAATTTGGATGTGGTAACGGCTGACCTGCAAGGTGCGGTGATGAAAACCCGCATGCAGCCAATCAAGAAGGTATTTGGTCGTTTCCCGCGCGTGGTGCGTGATCTGGCCAGAACCCTCAAGAAAGAGATTGAGCTGGTGATGGTGGGGGAAGAGACAGATCTGGATAAAAACCTGGTAGAGGCGCTCGCCGATCCTCTGGTTCACCTCGTTCGCAACTCTTGCGATCACGGGGTCGAAATGCCGGATGTGCGGGAGAAAGCGGGCAAGCCGCGGCAAGGGACAATTACCCTTAGCGCCTCCCAGCAAGGTGACCATATTCTGCTTTGCATCGAGGATGATGGGGCAGGGATGGATCCTGAGAAACTCAAGTCCATCGCAATCAGTCGCGGTGTTCTGGATGCAGATACTGCCGCTCGCATGAGCGACAACGATGCCTATAACCTGATCTTTGCTCCGGGCTTTTCAACCAAGGCCGAGATCTCTGATATCTCTGGCCGTGGTGTCGGAATGGATGTGGTTAAAACCAGCATTGTCAGCCTCAATGGATCGGTGCACATCGATTCCACCTGGGGGAAAGGTACCCGTCTCGAAATCAAGGTTCCGTTGACGCTGGCCATTCTGCCAACTCTGATGGTGGAAGTGGGTGAGCAGACCTTCGCACTTCCCCTTGGTTGTGTGAACGAGATTTTCCATCTGGATCTGAAAAAGGCCAACATGGTTGATGGCCAGCTCACCATCATTGTGCGCGAGAAGGCGATACCGCTCTTCTATCTGCACAAGTGGTTGATTCGTGGCGCCAACAAGCGTTCACGTCAGGATACCGGACATGTGGTGATCGTGCAGATTGGCACTCAGCAAATCGGGTTTGTGGTAGACAGCTTGATTGGTCAGGAAGAGGTGGTGATCAAGCCACTCGATAACCTGCTGCAAGGTACGCCTGGCATGGCCGGGGCGACGATTACCAGTGATGGCGGAATTGCTCTTATTTTGGATGTGCCGAGTCTGCTCAAAGCATATGCGCGTAGACATTAATAGCTCAGGCCCAAGGAGTTAGAAAAACAACAATGGCAGTCAAGGTATTAGTTGTCGACGATTCGAGCTTCTTTCGCCGTCGGGTGAGCGAGATCATCAATCAGGATCCCATGCTGACGGTGATTGATACGGCCCAGAATGGACGTGAGGCGGTGGACAAGGCTATGTCGCTGCGCCCTGATGTGATCACCATGGACATAGAGATGCCCGTGATGGATGGCATCAGTGCGGTGCGGGAGATCATGGCCAAGTGCCCAACCCCCATTCTGATGTTCTCCTCCCTGACCCATGAAGGGGCCAAGGCTACGCTTGATGCGCTGGACGCCGGTGCACTCGACTTCTTGCCCAAGAAGTTTGAGGACATTGCCAGAGACAAAGATGAAGCGGTCAGACTGTTGCAACAACGGGTGAAGGAGATCTCCCGCAAGCGCTTCCTGATGACATCCACTGCTCGTCCCAAAGCACCTGAATCGGTTGCTCGTGCTCCTCTGGGCAGCATAGCGCCCAGAACTCCTGATCGTCAGCCTGACCTGCAACGCACTGTGCCAAGTGCTTCATTCAAGCGTAGTGGCAAGAGTTATCAGTTGGTGGCGATCGGTACTTCTACCGGCGGGCCTGTTGCTTTGCAAAATGTGCTGACCAAGTTGCCGGGGGATTTTCCCCATCCCATCCTGCTTATCCAGCATATGCCAGCCACTTTTACTGCCGCGTTTGCTGCCCGTCTCAACGGGTTATGTCAGATTGGCGTCAAGGAAGCGGAAGATGGCGATGTGCTTAAACCCGGGCATGCCTACCTTGCTCCCGGTGGTAAGCAGATGCTGCTGGAAGGTCGTGGTGCAGGGGCCCGCATTCGCATCGTGGATGGCAACGACAAGGTAAATTACAAGCCTTGTGTGGACATCACCTTTGCCTCTGCGGCCAAAACCTATGCCGACAAGGTATTGGCGATTGTGCTGACCGGTATGGGGGCTGATGGCCGTGATGGCGCCAGACTGCTGAAAGAGCAGGGATCAACCATCTGGGCTCAGGATGAGGCTTCCTGCGTGGTATATGGTATGCCCCAAGCGGTAGCCAAAGCGGGGATTGCCAGCGAATCACTCCCTCTGGACAAGGTGGCCCAGCGTATTCTGGTTGAGTTGGGGCGCTAATCATGGGCTTGCTCGGTCTGCTCCTGGCATTGGGGGCTATTGCCATTGCCCAACTGTGGCATGGCGGCTCCCTGTTGACGCTGGTGGACGGCCCTGCTTTTTTGATCGTGCTGGGTGGTACCGTCGGTGCCGTCACGTTGCAGACTCCAGCCAAGTACATCTTGCTGGCGTTGCGCCAGCTGTTGTGGATTTTTACCCCTCCCCACCAAGATCTTGCGACGCAGGCCGAACGGTTGCAGTCATGGGCAGTCTTTGCGCGCCAGCAAGGACTGCTGGCCCTTGAAAATCAGGCCGAGCAGGAGGAAGACAACTTTACCCGCCAAGGGCTTGGTATGATTGTCGATGGGGTCTCCACAGAGGATATCCGTATGCTGCTGGAAGCGGACATCGATATCGAGCAGGAGCGCAATGAACATGCCGCCAGAGTATTTGAAGCCATGGGGGGGTACAGTCCGACCATCGGGATCATCGGTGCCGTGCTGGGCCTGATCCAGGCCATGTTTCATCTCGAAGACCCGTCAGCGCTGGGGGCGGGTATCGCAGTGGCATTTGTGGCAACCATCTATGGAGTGGGGTTTGCCAACCTCATCTACCTGCCTATCGCCAACCGGCTACGCGCATTTCACTATCACTATGCACTCTTTCAGGAGATGACCCTGGAGGGGCTGCTGGCTATCGCCCATGGTGAAAACGGCTTGCAGGTTGAACGCCGGCTCAGGGCCTATTTGAAAGGAGAGTAGCCATGCGCAAGCGCTATCGGTTGCACTTGCAGGGTCGCGAGCATCTTGACCGCTGGCTGGTCTCCTATGCCGATTATATGACGCTGATCTTTGCTTTGTTCGTGGTGCTTTACTCTGTTGCGCTGGTGAACAAGGACAAGTATCGCGCGGTGATTGATGGTATGAGCCAGGCGTTCAGTGTCATGCAGTCTGGCGGCAATGGCTTGCTTGAAGGGCAGGGTAATTCCCTGCTGGATAACCCGGTATCTGCCTCTCCATCATTGCTGGAAAGCCCAGCATCCCCCTCTCCTTCAGTTGCTCCCATTTCTGGAGTGCCAGTACTGCAAGATGGCACGACACTTGCGAAACTTGATATGCAGTTGCAACAGAGTATGGGCTCGCTGGTGGATGCCGGTATCGTCAAACTGACGCAGGATGAGAACTGGCTGACGGTTGAACTCAGTTCCGGCTTGTTGTTTGGCAGCGGCAGTGCCTTTTTGGGACCAAACGCTGCACCGGTCATTAATACTCTTTCAAGTATTCTCAAACCGGTCGATAACTATGTAAGGGTTCGGGGTTATACCGATAACCAACAGATAAATAATGAAATTTATCGTTCTAACTGGGCGCTTTCTGCTGCTCGGGCCGAGGCGGTACTCAATGGCTTGATTGCCGATGGGATCGCCCCTCAGCGTCTGGCGTTCGAGGCATATGGCGAGTTTTCCCCCTTTGCTGACAACGGCAGCGAGCAGGGCAGACTGCAGAATCGCAAGGTTGTGGTCGCTATCTCCAAATTTGCCTGGGTGCCGCCGGCACCTGTGGTTGCAACGCCTACGGTAGTTGCCGAACCGGTTCCTGCTGTACAACAGGCGGTGGATGCAGGAGAGATAAAGGTGATCACCTTGCCCGGTGGTGGCATACGCATAACAACAAGGCAGGATTGATACAGTGATTGTTTGGACGGTTGCCAACCAGAAAGGTGGTGTGGGTAAAACCACCACAGTGGTCTCGCTTGCGGGGATCCTGGCCCAGCGTGGCCAGCGGGTGCTGTTGATTGATACCGATCCCCATGCTTCGCTGACTGCATATCTTGATTTTGATTCAGATCGCCTGGATGGAACCCTCTATGAGTTGTTTCAAGCTGTCAAACCGACAGCCGAGCTTGTCAATAAACTGACGCTCAAGACCAAGTTCGAAAATATCAACTTACTGCCAGCATCTATTACCTTGGCGACCCTTGATCGGGTGATGGGCAATCGTGAGGGGATGGGACTGGTACTGAAGCGGGCACTGCTGCGCATTCAGGAGCAATATGATTACGTGCTGATCGATTGCCCGCCAGTACTGGGGGTGATGATGGTCAACGCGCTGGCTGCCTGCGATCGCATTCTGGTGCCTGTCCAGACAGAATTTCTGGCCCTCAAGGGGTTGGAGCGGATGATGAAAACATTCGAGATCATGCAGCGTTCCAAGCGTGACAAGTTCCGCTATACCGTGATCCCGACCATGTTCGACAAGCGCACCCGTGCCTCTCTGATGACCTTGAAGTCGATCAAGGATCAATATGGAGATTCGGTGTGGAATGCGGTGATCCCTATTGATACCAAGTTTCGGGATGCCAGCTTGCTGCATATCCCCCCGTCTATCTATTCTCCCGGGAGTCGTGGAACCTATGCATATGAAACGCTGCTCAACCATCTTGATGCCCTTGAGCGGCAACGGGTTCATGAGGTGACGGCATGAGAGATACCATTCAAGTACGGGCGATGGATGACTATTTCCACTCCCTGCTGCTCGATGAGCCACTGGTGCTGGATGAGGTGGAAGAGGTTCAATCTGCCCCTGTTTTACAGTTGCAACGTCAGCCCCAAAGCGTCCCCGAGGTAGTCGCCGCACCATACCTCGAAAGCGATCCACGGCTTGCCCAGCTCGGTGAGCTATTAGCTCAGGTGGGACAAGTCCAGTTTGAGAATGACGCCTTCACCCAGGAGATAACACTCACCGCACCGCTGGAGATTGTGGCGGAGGAGTCACTGTTGCCGGTGGAGCCTGAGTGGCCTGCGGAGGTGCTGCTCCCCGAGGTTGCGGAGCCCCATACTACTATCCTGACCGAGACGGCGCTGGAGGTTGCTCCGGTAGAGGCCAGTGAACCTGTTGCCTGGGAAAATATCGATACCGGCAAAGAGTTTCAGGCCCTTTTCTTTGAAGTCGCGGGTGTGACGTTTGCGGTCCCGTTGACCGAGCTGGGTGGTATTCATCAGCTGGGCGAGATCACCTCCCTGTTTGGCCAGCCTGGCTGGTACAAGGGGATCATGACCTCTCGCGAGCAGAAGATGAATGTGGTCGATACTGCCCAGTGGGTCATGCCGGGTCAGCATCTCGAGATGGATGATTACAAGTATTTGATTATGCTTGGTGAATCTCCGTGGGGATTAGCCTGCCATCATCTCAAAGGGACTGAATTGTTACACCGTGACCAGGTGAAATGGCGCCATCAGGAGGGCAAGCGCCCCTGGTTGGCGGGCATGGTCAAAGAAAAAATGTGTGCCCTGTTACATGTCCGCGAACTGCTCCTGTTGCTGGAGCGTGGGGTTAACATAGAAGGTCGCTGATAACTTCTGCAATCGAGCTGTTTTATTGCTAGTTTTAGCAGTAGACGTTTTCATAAAAGGAATAAAAACATGACAGAAAAGCGCAATATTGCACAGAATCTGGCCGAAGATGAAGTGCTGCAATGGGTAACCTTCCAACTGGAAAACGAAACCTACGGCATCAATGTGATGCAGGTTCAGGAGGTGTTGCGCTACACCGAAATTGCACCGGTGCCGGGTGCGCCTGAGTACGTACTGGGGATCATCAACCTGCGTGGCAATGTGGTGACTGTCATCGATACCCGTTCCCGTTTCGGTCTGCCTTCCGGTGATGTGAGTGAAAACTCCCGGATCGTTATCATCGAGGCCGAGAAACAGGTGATCGGCATCATGGTCGACAGCGTGGCAGAAGTGGTTTATCTGCGTTCTTCCGAGATCGATGCGGCACCAGCGGTCGGTACTGAAGAGAGCGCCAAGTTTATTCAGGGGGTGAGCAACCGCGATGGGCAACTGCTGATCTTGGTTGACTTGAACAAGCTGCTCTCCGATGAAGAGTGGGAAGATATCGGTTCCCTCTGATAAGTAAGGTGATGTTTTGATAATCGAGATGGTTGCCTTGGGGGTGTCCCTGATTGCCTTGGCGTTTGCCTCTTATATCTGGTTCAAGAGCAAGCGCAGCAAGCAGGAGTCCGAGGCCAGTGTGGCAACCCTGCAAGGTCAGCTGGAAAGCTTGCGCAAGCAGATGATGGAACTCCATACCGGCGCTATTGGCATGGGGCAGCGTCTGCAGTCGGTGGAAGGGGCGATGCAGCAGGTCAATGAGCGCCAGCAAGAGCTGACTATGCAGGATCCCGAACGCAGGCTCTACAGCCGAGCGGCAAAGATGGTCGAACTGGGCGCCGATCTTGATGAAGTCATGAGTGAGTGCGAGTTGCCAAAGGCAGAGGCTGAGCTCTTGATATCGTTGCGAAAAGGTCGCTCTTGATGATTCAGGAAGGCAATTGCCTTCCTGAATTTTATGGCGTGCAGCCGCTTTTCCCCCAGCTGCGTTGACCAGGCGGTTTCTACCGTATTTTCTTTGTGATCCCGGTCGCCAGTCAGTTCAATTGTTGCATCTTTGAAAAGACGTATTCCAATACTGTGTTAAGATGCAGACCGCTTCATTTTCTCTGAAAAAATCCCCATGCTGCTTCAAGTTAACAATCTGAGCTGCGTGCGCGAAGATCGCACTCTGTTTGAACACCTCTCTTTCTCTGTTGCGCCCGGCGATCTGGTGCAAATTGAAGGGCCCAACGGGGTTGGCAAGACAAGCCTGTTGCGGTTGTTGACCGGGCTGTCGCAGCCGTTTGCCGGTGAGGTGTGCTGGAATGGGGAGAATATTCGTCACTGTCGTGATGAGTATCATGCCAATCTGCTCTATCTCGGCCATCAGCCCGGTGTCAAAGCGGCGCTGACCCCTTTTGAAAACCTGAAATTCTACCAGCAGTTACATCACCCGCAGCAAACAGAGACTGACTTGTGGCAGATATTGGCCAGGGTAGGGCTGGCCGGATTTGAAGAGAACCCGACCGGGCAACTCTCTGCCGGTCAGCAACGCCGAGTGGCTCTGGCCAGACTCTGGCTGTCACAGAAACCGGCACTCTGGATCCTCGATGAGCCCTTTACAGCCATCGACAAGCAAGGGGTCAAGGTGCTCGAACAGCTCTTTCTGGCCCACGCCGAGCGGGGCGGCATGGTGATCCTCACCACCCATCAGGATCTGACCCTGATGCAGGGACGGCTGAAGACTATCTCGTTGACCCCCTTCGCATCGACATTGCAGGAGTAACGACATGTTGCGCGCTGTTATGCACCTTATTCACCGTGAACTGCTGATGGCTCTGCGCCAGCGTTCCGATATTCTCAACCCGCTCTGGTTTTTCCTCATCGTCATCACCCTGTTTCCGTTAGGGATTGGCCCGGAGCCCAAACTGCTGGCCCGTATTGCCCCGGGGATCATCTGGGTGGCGGCGCTATTGGCGGCCATGCTGTCGCTGGAGCGACTGTTTCGCGACGACTTTGCCGATGGCGCGTTGGAGCAGATGATGCTGATGCCGCACCCGCTGGGCTTGCTGGCGCTGGCGAAAGTGGTCGCTCACTGGCTGCTGACCGGCTTGCCGCTGCTGCTGATCTCTCCCTTGCTGGCGATTTTGCTGTCGCTGGATATGAACACCTATCTGGCTGTCGTTGCGACGCTGGCACTGGGCACTCCTGTATTGAGCCTGCTCGGCGCGGTCGGGGTCGCGTTGACGGTGGGACTGCGCAAAGGCGGGGTGCTGCTTAGTCTGCTGATCCTGCCGCTCTATATTCCGGTACTGATTTTTGCCACCTCAGCCATCGATGCCGCGGGGATGAGCTTGCCCTATGGCGGGCAGCTTGCCATTCTGGCCGCAATGCTGGTGGGGGCTTTGACACTGACGCCGCTGGCTGTGTCGGCGGCGTTGCGGGTCAGCCTCAACTGATGGCCGTGAGCTGAACCGAATTTGGCTCCGAATGGGGTCTTTTTGCAAAAAATAATGTTGCGATGGATCAAGGAGAGTGCCGCTTATTGCTTTCGGGGTATTTGATGCTGCCCTGTGGTCGGTATGGTAGGCCTCGCCAAACGATTAATAACAAAAAGGTTTTGTGAGCTATGTGGAAATGGTTGCACCCTTATGCCAAACCGGAGCGTGCCTATCAGCTGGCAGGCACGCTGTTGCCCTGGTTTGCGGTAATTAGTCTGCTCTCGTTTGTGATCGGTACTGTCTGGGGCCTCGCGTTTGCGCCAGCGGATTACCAGCAGGGAGATTCGTTCCGGATCATCTATATCCACGTGCCTTCCGCCATTCTCTCCATGGGGGCCTACTCCACCATGGCGGTGGCCGCGTTTATCGGCCTGGTGTGGCAATTGCGGATGGCGGACATGACGGTTGCAGCCATTGCGCCGGTCGGCGCCGTATTTACCTTTATTGCCCTCTTTACCGGTGCCGCCTGGGGCAAGCCGATGTGGGGAACCTGGTGGGTGTGGGATGCGCGGCTCACCTCTGAACTGATCCTGCTGTTTCTCTACCTCGGCGTGATTGCTCTCTACAACGCCTTCAGCGACAAGGTGGTCGCTGGCCGTGCGGCCGGCATTCTGGCACTGGTTGGGGTGATCAACCTGCCCATCATTCACTACTCGGTGGAGTGGTGGAACACCCTGCATCAGGGGGCCACCATCACCAAATTTGACAAACCTTCCATTTCACCTGAGATGCTTTGGCCGCTGCTGATCATGATCCTGGCATTTGCTGCATTTCTCGGGGCCCTGACCCTGATGCGTTTTCGCAATGAGCTCCTGATGCGGGAGTGGCATCGCCCCTGGGTCAAAGAGATTGCAGAGCAGGAGAAGTAAGCATGCACTTTGCCTCTTTCACTGATTTTATGGCGATGGGCGGTTACGCCTTCTATGTCTGGCTCTCTTTTGGCCTGACGCTGGTGTGTCTGGTCGGCATCATCATTTCTACCCGCATGAAAACCCGCAGCCTGCTCGCCGAGTTGCGCAGCAAGCAGGCGCGTGAGGCCCGTCGCAAGGCGGCCCAGCAGATGGAGAACACCCTATGAACCCGAGACGCAAAAAACGCCTCACCATCATTCTTGCCATCACCCTGGGTCTGGCGACCGTCAGCGGGCTGGTGCTCTACGCCCTCAGTCAGAATATCGACCTCTTCTACACCCCGAGCGAGCTGGTGGAGGGGAAGGGGCCGGACAAGATCAAGCCGGAAGAGGGGCAGCGCCTGCGCATCGGTGGATTGGTCGTGCCGGGATCGGTACAGCGGGATCCCCAGAGCCTCAAGGTTGCCTTCAAGCTGGTGGATAACGGCGGTCATCTGGTGAAGGTCGAGTTTGACGGCATCCTGCCGGATCTGTTCCGTGAAGGGCAGGGGATTGTTGCCCAGGGCACCCTCAAGGATGCCACGACCGTAGAGGCGTTCGAGGTGCTGGCCAAGCACGATGAGAACTACATGCCGCCGGAAGTGGCCGATGCCACCAACGGCATGCACTTCAAGCCGGAGTATACCGAGGCGCAGTTGAAGGGAGCCAAGCAGTGATCCCTGTGGTGTTTGCTTTTTCCGCTTTGCCTGCCGTGCGTGGTGCGGCTGTTGTCACCGTTCAATTGAAAGGAATGCCTTCATGATCCCGGAATTAGGTCAGTTTGCGCTGATCCTGGCCTTTGCCACCGCCCTGCTGCTGGGCAGCTACCCGCTGCTAGGCGCTAGTTGGGGGCGTCTTGGCATGATGTCGGCGGCCCGTCCGCTCGCCTATGCCCAGTTCTTGCTGCTGCTGCTGTCGTTTCTCTGCCTGACCTGGGCTTTTATCGATAACGACTTCACCGTGCAGTATGTGGCCACTAACTCCAACAGCCTGCTGCCGCTTGCCTATCGCATTTCCGCCGTATGGGGGGCCCACGAAGGCTCTCTGCTGCTGTGGGTACTGACCCTGGGTGGCTGGACTGCGGCGGTAGCCATGTTCAGCCGCCGTCTGCCGCTCGATGCTGTCGCGCGGGTACTCGGCGTGTTGGGGCTGATCTCGGTCGGCTTCACTGCCTTCGTGCTGTTCACCTCAGATCCCTTCACCCGCACCTTGCCCTATTTCCCGGTAGATGGTCGTGACCTCAATCCGCTGCTGCAGGATCCGGGTCTTATCTTCCATCCGCCGATGCTCTACATGGGTTATGTGGGCTTCTCGGTGGCGTTTGCCTTTGCCATTGCTTCGCTGATGACCGGTCGTCTCGATGCGACCTGGGCACGCTGGTCCCGTCCATGGACCATGGCAGCCTGGGTATTCCTGACCCTGGGCATTGTGCTCGGCTCCTGGTGGGCCTACTACGAGCTTGGTTGGGGCGGTTGGTGGTTCTGGGATCCGGTAGAAAACGCCTCCTTCATGCCCTGGCTGGCGGGTACCGCTCTGCTGCACTCGCTGGCGGTGAGCGAGAAGCGCGCCACCTTCAAGGCGTGGACCGTGCTGCTGGCCCTCTCTGCCTTCTCGCTGAGCCTGCTGGGTACCTTCTTGGTACGCTCCGGCGTGTTGGTGTCGGTGCATGCGTTTGCCTCCGATCCGACCCGCGGCCTGTTTATTCTCGGCTTCCTGCTGGCGGTGATCGGTTCATCCTTGCTGCTGTTTGCCTTTAAAGGCTCGCAGGTGAAGAGCCACGGCAAACACGAGCTGTGGAGCCGCGAGACCCTGCTGCTTTGCAACAACATCATGCTGGTGGCGGGTCTGCTGACCGTGCTGCTCGGTACCTTGCTGCCGCTGGTGCACAAGGAGCTGGGGCTGGGGAGCATCTCTATCGGTACCCCCTTCTTCAACCACATCTACAGCTGGCTGATCATCCCGTTTGCCCTGCTGCTGGGGGTTGGCCCGCTGTTTCGCTGGCGTCGTCAGGAGCTGGGGGAACTCAAAAGCAAGGTGGTCGTGGCACTGGTGCTGAGTCTGGCCGCAGCCTTGCTGTTGCCGCTGCTCTTTGCCGAAACCTTCAAGCCGTGGGCGGCGGTAGGGATTGGTCTGGGCGCCTGGATCATCGTCACCAGCGTGCAGGAGACCTGGGCGCGAGCGACCCACAAGCACAGCTTTGCAGTCGGTGTGCGCAAGCTTGGCAACAGCCACTGGGCCATGATCCTTGGCCATGTGGGGCTGGCAGTCAGCATCATAGGTATCGCCTGCACCCAGAACTACAGCATCGAGAAGGATCTGCGGATGCAGGCGGGTGATCGGGTGCACTTTGCCGATTACGAGTTCGTCTTTGCCGGGATCAAGGAGAAGAACGGCCCCAACTACGATGGCTTCAAGGGCGTGCTGGAAGTGCACCGCAATGGCAAGCAGGTCGCCCTGCTCAAGCCCGAGAAGCGGATGTACAAGGTGACCCGGATGCCGATGACCGAAGCGGCCATCGATGCCGGTATCACCCGCGATCTCTATGCGGCGCTGGGGGAACAGCTCGACAACGGTGCCTGGGCGGTGCGGATCTACTACAAGCCGTTCGTGCGCTGGATCTGGTTCGGCGGCGTTTTTATGGCCATTGGTGGCGTGCTGGCGATGCTGGACAAGCGTTACCGTTTCGGCCGTCGTGAGGAGGAGGCCAAGGCATGAACAAAAAGACCTGGTTGTTTTTAATCCCCTTTATCGTCTTTTTGCTGGGGGCTGTGTTCCTGTTCAAGGGGCTCTACTCCGATCCCACCAAGCTTGAGTCCGTGATGGTGGGTAAAGAGGTGCCGGTGTTCACCCTGCAGGACATTTACGATCTGAAAAAGCAGCACGATCGCAGTATCCTGACTGGTCGCCCCATGCTGCTCAACGTCTGGGCTACCTGGTGTCCCACCTGCTATGGCGAGCACACCTACCTCAAACAGCTGGCAGGGCAGGGCATTCCCATCATCGGCATGAACTACAAGGATGAGCGCGACAAGGCGATCAAATGGCTGGCGGAGCTGGGCAACCCCTATGAGGTCAACCTCTATGATCCGGACGGCATGCTGGGGCTGGATCTCGGGGTATATGGCGCGCCGGAGACCTTCTTTATCGACAGCAAGGGGATCATCCGGTATCGCCACGTGGGGGATATCAACCCCGAGAACTGGGCGTCGACCCTCAAACCCATCTTTGATGCCATGAAGTGAGGGGAGTCCTGATGAGAGTATTTATTGCTTCCCTGCTGCTGTTGCTGGGATGGGTGGTGCAAGCACCCGCCATGGCCGCTATCGATGTCTACACCTTCGACAACGACAATCAGGAGCAGGTCTTTCGCGAACTGACCAAGGAGCTGCGCTGCCCCAAGTGCCAGAACCAGGATATCGCCGACTCCAATGCGGGGCTGGCCAAGGACTTGCGCGACAAGACCTACCAGATGGTGCGCGAGGGCAAGGATAAAGAGGAGATCGTGGATTACATGGTGGCCCGCTACGGCAACTTTATCCTCTATAACCCGCCCCTGATGGCCTCCACCCTGATCCTCTGGCTCGGCCCGCTGTTGGTGATCCTGATCGGTGGAGCCGTGGTCGTGATGCGCAGCCGCCGGCCCCCTGCGGTGAAAAAACAACTGGATAACGCCTTGAGCGAGGAGGAGCAGCGCCGACTGGCCGAGCTGCTCAAAGAGGAAGAGAAACAATGACCGCTTTTTGGATAGTTATTGCGGGCTTGCTGGTGCTGGTGAGTCTGGCGATCGTCGTGCCGCTGTGGCGTGGTGAAGGCAAACAGAGCATCAGTCGCTCGGCTCTCAACAAACAGCTCTATCGCCAGCGGCTGCTGGAGATTGGCGAAGAGCGCGAGCAGGGTGTCCTGGCTGAGGAGTCTGACTCGCTGGTCGAGCTGCAACGAAGCCTCTTGGATGATATTCCCGATGTGGAGCAGACTGCCCGCAGTGGCAAGAGTCTGATCTGGATCCCGGGTGTGCTGGTGCTGTTGGTGGTGAGTCTGGGGCTCTACTACAAGTTGGGCTCCTGGCAAGAGGTGAGTCGCTGGCAAGATGCCAGCAGCCGTCTTGGCGAGCTGAGCAACCGCATTCTGGTGGAACGCGATGCCCAGGTGACCGAGCAGGATCTGCTGGATTTCACGCTGGCACTGCGTACCCGCCTCAAGGATGAACCGAACGACTACCGCGGCTGGCTGCTGCTGGGACGTTTGGCGTTGGATGGCAATGATCCCGAGATGGCCAGCGAGGCGCTGGAGCGGGCCTACACGCTGGCTCCCCAGAAATCGCTGGTGGCGGTGCCTTATGCGCAGGCGCTGATGATGACGGGGGATGAGGCGCAAGCGGATGCCCTGTTGCAGGCTGCTATCGCGCAGGATCCGGACAATATTGAGGCGCGCTCTGTCTATGCCTTTATGGCGCTGCAAAAAGAGGACTTCCAGACCGCGCTGGCTCGCTGGCAGGCGATGTTGCCACTGATGGAGAAAGGTACTCCCCGTTACGTGATGGTCGAGCGCTCCATGGAGTATGCCCGCGCGCAGCTCAAGCAGCGCGGCATCGAGGTGACGAATTCAGGCGCAGCCAAAGCGGGCGCAGTTGAGGGACAACCGCTGGCGGTGAAGGAGGGGGAATTCCCCATCCACGTCACGTTGGCGGCGGGCATTCAGATGCCGGAAGATGCCCATCTCTTCGTCTTTGCCGTGGTGCCCAACGGGCCGCCCATGCCCATCGCCGTGAAGCGTATCGCAGGGCCAACCCTGCCTGTTACCCTGTCACTCGGGGATGGCGATGCCATGATGGAAGGCAGCAAACTGGCGGCCTATCCGGAGCTGCAGTTCAAGGCGCGTCTCTCGCGCGGTGGCAATGTGATGAACAAGGAAGGAGCCTTCGAAGGGGTATCCGTGCCGGTCAAGACGACCGAGATCCCTGCTGCTCCGATTGACATCCGCATCGATCACGCCCTCTAATATGCCTTTGGATAACCCGGCTCCTGGATAGGTGCCGGGTTATCTATACTTCTGATAAATCAAAATAAAACGTCAGGACAATCATATGTATCTTCGTTCAGGGGCCATACTGGCAGCCCTCTTGCTGGCTGGCTGTGCCGGTGGCCCACCCAAGCCTGGCCCAGAGAGTCTGGATCTCAATCCCGGCATGAATAATCCGGGTGCCACCAGTACGGCGGCCGATCCGCGCGATCCCTTCCAGGGGGCCAACCGGGCCATGTGGGCGGTCAACTATGATGTACTGGAGCCCTATGTAGCACGTCCAGTGGTACATGCCTATGCCCGCTATATTCCGGTAGGGGTGAAGGATGGCATTGCCAACTTTGTTGCCAACTTTGATGAGCCAAGCAGCATGGTGAACCATCTGATCACCGGTGATTTGAAGGGGGCGGGCACCAACCTGGGGCGCTTTACCCTCAACACCACGGTCGGTCTGCTGGGTATCTTCGATGTGGCCAAACATGCCGGCCTCGAGCGCAACAAGCTGGAGATGGACACAGTGCTGGGCAGGGCCGATATCGGTAATGGTGCCTACATCATGGTGCCTGTCTACGGCCCGACTACCACCCGGGAGCTGGTTGGTGATGCGATTGACAGCTTCTACTTCCCCTATGCCCTGTTAACCTTCCCGATGAAGGTTGCACACTGGGCACTGGATGGCTTGGGCACACGTGCCAAGCTTATCGATCAGGAGCGGATCATCGACAACTCCCTCGATCCTTATGCGCTGACCAAGGACTTCTACCTGCAATATAACCAGGGCAAGGTGACGGGCAAGCAGACCGAGCTGAAAGCGTCTCAGCAAGAGCAGGCCGACGATGCCAATCTGGATGAATATATGGACGAGTTGGACCAGTAAACGGGCTATCTCGATATGTAAAAGGCGCCTGCGGGCGCCTTATTCATTTTTGCAGCCATCTCGATGTCTAGTCCTGAAATAGGTTTACACATTTTCAACTAGCATTTCTCTACTCAGAACCCCCTATGTACTGCATCGGGGGTTCTGTATTTCAACGC